>JAYVBW010000413.1:0-3482 GCA_043750255.1 Pirellula sp. | reverse complement strand
TATCCGCAAGCAATGTCGTTCAAGCGTCGGCACAAGATCCTCAAACCGGTTATGGCTTCCCATCCAATGCGAGTCCCAGTGATGGCATACCAAATGCTTACTTCGGCAACTACGCCAACAATCACTATCCGATACCATTTGTTCAGAACAACGGCGGAATAGTGCTACCAGCATTTTCCAACGAGCAACCGACCGTTGATCCAAATACACAACGACCTTAACAAGCTACGGTGCTTGCAGAAGCGAACTTGAGGCGTAGTCCATTTTGGGATTGCTTGAGTAGAAACCCGGGGGCGGGTTTTGAATGTCTTTGGAATCGTAATTGATCTTTAGATTTTTGGAGCTAATTTTCATATCGTTGCCGGAATAGATCGGGCCTAAATAATTGATCGCGCCGTTCAAATTAATGTCGCTCAAGGAAAGTACAGCTCCATTTATACCGCCATTGTACGTATCAATGCCATCCGTATCGGCTATGCCGTTGTAAGGATCGCCGGTAGGGTTGAAATCGATTCCGATAGTCGCTTCGTTCAAGGTATCCGAATTGGTTGCATCAATGATCTGAGTCATAGAAATCAATGCGGGATAGTTGACGCCAACTGGATCCCATAGCAATGACCTTTCGATTTGGACGCTGAGTGCATTCTTTACAACTAGGGTACTGCGAATTCGGGAGTCGCGGATGATCAATTGTTCCCCCGGCGTGTCGATAACATAAATCCCGAGGGGAGAAACGGTACGCGCACCGTAGGGGTTCCGCGTGTTGCTCAATATATTTGCATCGATATAACGTTTCCCGACTTGCCAATCTGTGTTGGTGAGGCTGACATTGTCGACCCAATAATTGTTCAGCGTACTCCCCTTAAACCGAAGCTCGGCTTTGGTTAAAGCGCCGGACCAATCGGGGGTAAAAGAGCTCGAGACGATCGTCCATACATTCGCAAAGGCGGTGACCTTGCTTGTTGTAGCATCGAATAATTTAGGAAGTCCGCCCGTGCTTTCAATGGACAAGGTGCCGTTAAAATCTTGATCTCCGTTGGATAGAACTGCAAACGAGAAGGTATAGGTCCTGCCCTCGCGAATATGCTCGAGTACATTGAAAAACGGTGACGCGGTGGGAAGCAATCTCGATGAAACCATGCATGAAGCAACGCCCGAGTACTTTTGACCTATAGTTCTTGTCAAATTGCAATCGATGCCGACATTCCAATTGGATAGATCTATCTCCACGCCAGGATTTTTCATTAGTTCCGTTCCACCGGTTGGCAAATCCATCGCTTGTAAGAGCACTCCATTATCCAGATAGTATTTTGCGACAAAATCGGAAGCGGTGGGATCCAGGTTAGGCGATTCAATCGGCCAAACGCTGTTGGAGACCTTGCGTTGTGAGAAGCCTGACCCGGAGAAGCCTCCAACGGCGAAACAATTCAAGTCGATGTTACTGACACCGGAACCAAAAACGTTCATTTGGTTTCCACACAGGGCCCAATGGTTGGACGCAATTTTTGCGTCCGTTACTTCGATATTGCGATTCGCAAACAGAGCCGATCGGCAGCTTGGAAAAATCTGCTTCCTCGGTTCAAGCAACGCACTCATCTTAAATTGAGCTGAACCGTAATTACCCGTGGACGTAACGAGGACCGGGTCGAGATTACTGTTTCCGATGGTTGCGTCGGCGGGATCGGCAAGGGTTACGCTAAAGCTACCACCGTTGACGCTTCGTGTGGTAGTCGAACTTGCAGCAACGGTACTTCGCCATGAACTGCCGGACTGTGTCTGGCTTTGACCAAACTCCACACCTGCTTTCGCTAAAATACGAGCGTTGGTAAGATCGTTCGAACCTTGGTACAGTCGTCTTTGCACTCGAGCTGCCTGCAGGCTTGCCAGCCCTAGACAAACAACGATCATGCTTGAACCGAGGGCGGTAAGATAAACGGAACCGTGGCGACGTGGTCCCCTAGAACATCTTCGTCTGCCTTGGTTTCGATTGCCGTGGTTTCGATTGCCGTGGTTTCGATTGCCTTGGTTTCGGTGTGTATTCGACATGGACTCGGCCTTAGAGTGAATTCATGGATGGAGAATAGGTATACGCACTTGTACGGTAAGCGACGAGATTGCAAATGGTTGCCGGGCCTCGCTTAATGGAAATAACAATTCGGTACACGCCCGAAAAGCTAGAGGATGTCGCGCTCCAGTCGTTCGTTGGAACATATTGAATCGTCACGTTTCGGCTCCACCCTGCGAACCCATCCAGTTCGGTTCCCATTCGACGTTTTGGGGGTGAATCCACTAGGTTATCGTAGTCGTCGATGTCATCGAACAAGCGACGATCACTCCCGACTTCACCCGCTTCCGGACCAAAACCGCAATCACAAGTTGGCTCCCGAAGTGGCAGTTTGCTTATTTCAGCCATTAGGTTGTTAGCTAGGACTCCACCCATGGCACGGGCTGACTCGGCATAGTGGCTTCGGCGCGACCCCGCAATCGAATTCAACGACGCGACCATGAGCACTCCCACGATGACTACGGAGACCGCAAGCTCCACCTGCGTAAAGCCTCGATGGCGACTGAGCTTTACTAACCCCGTTTTAGAGTTCATCGAATTATTCCTCCGCCGCTATGGTTAGCACGTCCGTTGTCGGCAACTCCGGTTGGGTTTGCATTCGAACTGACGTCTCTGCAATGACTGTGCTGTTCCGGGCGCTGGCTAGACGCAAATCGAGGCTGGTCAAGAATTGACGGCTGCCCGTGTAGCCGTCATAGAATCCATAGGCATAGAGTCGTATCCCACTTTTCGAATCGGGATTGGACCAACTAGTCCCGCCGTTGGTAGAGGACAGGAAACTACAATTGGCTGGCATGTTAAGTGGACTTTTGAAAGATTGCACATAGGCGATATTTCCGGTTCCCCCTGCGGATGAAAGCGTGATGCACAAGGGAGAAGACGCAATCTGTCGACTGATAGGGGCAATTGGAATGGTGAGCCACCGGTAATTTGGTCCCAAACTGGATTCCGGAATGTCTATCTCTGCATAAATCGTAGTCGAGGGTGTTTGTGATAAATCGGAGCCGGTTACACGAACTCTTAAAATTCCATCTTGAGTCCCACCTGCGGACTTGACCATGAGACGAAGCTTTCCAAGATCCCAAAGAGGGCCCGACGCGTTGAGATCGGGTATGAAATACTGTGCGTACACTTTGCTGGAGCTAATGGCCTGTTCTTTATAAGAGCAACCTGGCAAAGAATCGAGTCTTTTCAGGATGGCAACTTCCGACAATTGATGGCACGGAACTGTACCCGAAACGACCGTGGATCGAGGGGTCAACAAGAAACCGCCAATGTCCTCAAAAAGCACTGTTTGTAATCCGCCGTTCATGCTCCAAAGTACGGTATTCGGATTCGCACTGCTGGCGTTTGCCCACTGGTATTTGATTTGCTCTGGTAGTCCATCTCCGTCTCGATCCGGCACGGTAAATTCAAC
>JAYVBW010000412.1:0-2475 GCA_043750255.1 Pirellula sp. | reverse complement strand
GAGCAATGCTTAGACTACCTCACTAACTATATTCGGTTTTTTTTGAGTGTAGATGAGCGAGCAGGACTCAACGAGTTTCGTCGTCGTTGTGACGTATTGGGCCTAATATCGAATTGAGCAACAAGGACCTGACCATGGTATCTTCCAATCCAACCGTAACGTCCATTTTAGGTCGCATCCTGGATGGCGAACGACTGTCGCAAGAGGATGCACTCATTCTACTTGAAAGCCGCGAACTTGCTGCGATTGGCTCTGCTGCAAATCAAATCACTCAGCGGCTTCACCCTGAATCGTATCGCACTTATAACATTGATCGGAACATTAACTACACCAATATTTGCACTGCGGTCTGTGATTTTTGCGCATTTTACAGGACTCCCAAGAGTGGCGACGGGTATGTGCTGCCCAGAGCGGAGCTGCTTGAGAAAGTTCGCGAAACAGTGGAGCTGGGGGGAAACCAAATCCTTATGCAAGGTGGATTGCACCCGACCTTTACGTTGGGATGGTACGAGGAGCTTTTGCAGGACATCAGGCGAGAATTTCCGAGCGTCAACATTCACGGTTTCAGCCCGCCTGAACTACATCACTTCACCAAAGTGAACAAGCTTCCGATCCGAACGGTTCTAGAGCGTCTCAAGGAGGCGGGACTCGGTAGCATCCCTGGTGGAGGCGCAGAAATTTTGGTGGATCGTGTCCGGAGCGAAATCACACGAGGCAAAGTCATGACAGACGACTGGATGAATGTCATGCGAGTTTGGCACGAACTGGGAGGCGTCAGTACCGTCACTATGATGTTCGGGCATGTGGAGACTCTAGCAGAGAGGGTCGAACACCTAGAGCGTGTACGGCAGTTACAAGACGAGACCCATGGCTTCACTGCATTCATTTGCTGGACTTTCCAACCTGACAACACACAACTTTCCAATATTCCTCCCACGGGAGCTTTTGAGTATCTCAAGACGCAGGCGGTTGCACGGCTGTACTTAGACAACGTCCCAAACATCCAAAGTAGTTGGGTCACGCAAGGACTCAAAATTGGACAATTGGCACTTGCATACGGAGCCAACGACATGGGATCACTCATGCTTGAAGAGAACGTGGTTGCAGAGGCGGGAACCGTGCACTTCTTAACTTTGGATCAAATCCGAAGTGCCATCGAAGAGTATGGTTACACAGCACGCCAGCGCGACGTGCGATACCGGTTGGTCGATCCTTCCATGGAGCAACTCGCAATCACCGCAAACAGAACACGAGATGCGAAACAGCAGGTGCCAGAACTGGTAGAGATTGCAATTCCCTAGTGCTCATGGATCTTCAACTTTAGTTCTCTTGTTTACGAGCCAACTCATCTCGAAGTCGGGCGGCCAATTCGTATTCTTCGGACTTAACTGCATGTTCCAATCGCTCTTCGAGACTCGGACCTAGGTATTCCTCTTTGAGCGAATCGCGAAGCTTTGCTAACTGAAGAACCATTTCGTCCTGCTCGAATTCCTCTTCTGCTTCGTGCTCCTCAAAAACGGCTCGCATCATTTCCAAGCCCGAATCAATTTCCGCAATTGCCTCCTCCGCATCGGAATCTTCGAGTGCTGCTAACGCCGAGGCTTGAGTGCGATGAAACAACACGAACGGCCGGTACTGTTCATGACTCATAGTCCATTCCTCTTCTGGCGAATGGTCGCGACAAACATCCATCAAGGCAAGCGTGTGATCAGCGTCCTCTACAGCGCGATGGTAATGCTGCAAACGGAGCCAGGAAATTCGGCGATGGTAGAACTGTACAAATTCGCGGTCCGCCTCAAAGCACTGATCCTCATCCATCACGAAGTCTTGATCGCTTTTCTCAATGTCAAGCATGCTATCCAGGAACGTTGAAAAACCGTCTGGGGTCAGTCCGTCTGGTCTGCCCTGCGTTTCCATCTGAAGAACGCCAAGATCGACTCGCATTTGGATTACATCTCTACCATCGTCTCCCTTCACAAGACGTACCGATAGGGCGTGCGGATCAAATTCCCAATTTTGAAGAATGCCATCAAGGCCTTTGTGCGAACTCATTTCGACCTTTCTCAATTTTTTCCTGGACTCATGAGGTCGTTTCGACATCTGGTGGGCTCCGACGCGGTAAATTGCTCAAGGTACTTTGAAGCCTCTTTCCTAAGTATAACACCGGGCTTGGCCAAGCGTAGTCTAACCGGTTCTTCAAGAACCGATTTAAGGGTTTGAGGATGTGCAAGTGTTCGCGTTCGTCTCACAGAAGAATAGTGGCCTACGATTGAAAAGTCGTTAAAACTTAATCACTTTTTAGCGTTGCCTTTCCCGCAACAACGATTCTGATACGATTATGAGCGGTTTGACGAATTTGCGGTCTACGATCGTCATGTGTCAAAAATTGACTGGGAGCCAGTGCGGAGAAGCAATTGGACATTTAACACCAAATGGATGAACCTCAATCATCGGAGGCAATGGCTCACTCTGGCG
>JAYVBW010000411.1:0-6098 GCA_043750255.1 Pirellula sp. | reverse complement strand
CCAACACAAAAGTCCTTTACTTCCAAATCGGATTCGACATCCAAGATTGGGTTAGTTCCATTCGAATGTCCGGGGATGCTACAGTGGGTGGCGATTGCAGATGTTGCTCTACCCGAATCTTCCAATTCGCCGCAAAACGAGTGGCAGCCGGAATTCGTTTTAGCCAATACCGCGGGAGCATCAACGTTGCAAGCAAGTGCCGATTGCTGCGCAGGTTGGGTGTCGCCCAGTCTTTGCCGTGTGGTAATGTCGGCTTGATCGCCCAAACGCGATCCCAAAGCCGTGAATGGTGTGCGCATAGATTTCGTACGTAGACAAAATGGTGCATCCAACTTTGAAGGATGCTTGGCTGCAGCCCATAACGACTCGAAATCGATTTTTGATCGGATCTACTCATTCCCATAAACATCTTCGATAAACCGCCAAACGACATAACCTCCGTCACCATCCAAACAGGGAGGTCGGGGAATTCGATGTAGGCCTGCTGGAAGTGGGTGACGAAAAGTTCGCTCGATCGATTTGCCTCTTCCTGTAGACGCAGCAACCAGTCAGAGTGCCCAAATCCCGCGTAAAAATTTGTCGGAACCGTGTGACCGAACGCGCCGTAACGTTGACCGAAAAAGTAAGCGATCGCAGCACGCAGATCGACTTCGATGATTTCCAAAGCTTCGGTTACTAGGTCACGCAATGCAAGATCGAATTGGTATGCGTCGACGATCTGCTCAAACGTCGTTCCAGCTACAAAAGTGTGACGTTGCGATTCAAAGGCTAAGCAATACCCGCTGAATCGATAGTAGTTGAGATGAGATAAGAACTGCTCTGCCTTGCGAAGGTCCGACACAACCAACCCGCGCTGCTGAAGAAGGTGAACTTGGTCGGAGTAGGATAGCCAACCTTTCTGGTATGGCTGGCTCATAGAAGCTTCTCCCTATTGACTGATCGCAAATAGGAAGAGCGCAAAAAAATAACTCGCCCTTGATGCACGTCATCCAAAGGGCTTGTGGCCCTTTCGGCGAGTGGTGCGGCGAGTGTGTTGCAAGAAGTATCGGTCGTGATTGACACAAAATCAAGGGGCGAGTCCATGAACCTAACGAAATGCCCTGAATCGCGGCAAGTTCTAGCGATTGCCGAAGCCCGGTTGCTTATTGCGTTTGTCGTCCAATGAGTAGCCATCCGAGGCCATCTCATAGAACCAGACGTTTTGGGTTGCGGGCTTGGTTACCTTTTCTTTTGGATCGTAGACTTTGGTGAACAGCAGAATGGCGGTGCTGACTCCGGCATAAGGTTTGAAGACACCACTGGGCATGGTGATGACTGCTTTGAGATCGCAGCGATCCACAAGTAATTTACGCAAGCTCTTGAACGCGTTGCCGGATCCGAAGAGAACACCTTGAGGAACGATGACGCAGGCGGTTCCCCCTTTCTCTAGCAGCCGATAGATGTTTGCGACAAAAAGCAATTCTGACTTGGTAGTGTCGATTGGGATATCGCTACACTAGAAAAACAGCCGCATAATGCGCGACATGCAATAATGGACTTCCAGGACAATAACCATGCACGAATTTTTGAAACGTCGCGAATTTGTAAAACTCACGACAGCAGGAATGGGCGCGGCTTCAGTGCTCGACGTCTCGCAGGTGCAAGCCGGTCGCGGTGCGAACGACAAGCTGGTGGTCGCGTTGATCGGGTGCGGTGGACGCGGAATGAGCGATGCCGGGCAGTTTAAAAAACTGCCCAATGTCGAGGTGGCGTATGTCTGCGATGTAGATGTGGCTCGACTCGCGTCGGCTTCGAAAAGTTTGAACGTCCCCGCCAAAAAGGCAGTCTCTGACTTGCGGAAAGTGCTCGATGATAAATCGGTCGATGCAGTGATAGTGGCGACACCGGACCATTGGCATTCGCTCGCGGCGATCCTGGCATGCGATGCGGGCAAGCATGTTTATGTCGAGAAGCCGATTTCGCACAACATTCGCGAGGGGCGGCTGCTGGTCGAGGCGTCGGCTCGCAACAAGACGCTCGTACAACATGGAACCCAGGTCCGTAGCACCAGCACGATGATCGAGGCGGTCAAGCGGCTTCGCGAGGGGATCATCGGTGACGTGCTCGTGGCGAAATGTTGGAATATCCAGCGTCGCGGACTACTGCCTCCGGGGCAAGACACCCTACCGCCGCCCGGCTTCGATTACGACTCGTGGGTTGGGCCCGCGACCCTGATCCCGTACCGCACCAATCGTGTTCACAATCGTTGGACGATGTGGTATCACTTCGGGGTTGGAGAAGCGGGCAACGACGGTGTTCACGATCTCGATTACACGCGATGGGGTTTGGGCGTCGAAACACATCCGTCGAAAATCTCGGCGAACGGCGGCAAGTTCTATTTCAACGACGAGACCGAGTTTCCCGACACGCAGCAAGCGACGTTCGAGTATCCGGGGGATGGCAAACCAGGCAGCCAGAGACTGCTGATCTACGAGCAGCGACTGTGGTCTACCAACTATCCGCACAACACAGACAGCGGGGCCGAGTTCTACGGCACGAAAGGGCAGATGTTCTTGAGCCGTCGTGGAAAGCTGACCGTACTTGGCGATCGTAATGCGGCAGTCAAACTCGACGTGGAGCTTAAACCGCAGGACGACGCAGCGCACGTCCACAACTTCTGTGACAGCATCCGCATTGGCACAAAGCCGAACGCTGACGCACTGACCGGCCACCTCTCGACTTCATTGGCACACCTGGCCAACATCGCCACACGCGTCGGTCGCTCGTTGTCGTTTGATCCAATCAAGGAACAGTTCCTCGGGGACGACGAAGCCAACAAGCTCATCCGACGCGAGTATCGAGAACACTGGGGCACGCCGCAAGGCGCATAGGCACGAAATTAGTCACGAACGATTGTCTTGCCGTGTTTGGTAATCACGACGTCGACGCATTCGCCACAAGGAAATTTGTAAGTCAGAACCTTGCGTCCTAGTATCCCGGGATGCCAGCCAACCAAGCAAGGCGTTTCGCACTTGCAACACGATGGCAGGCAAGCCGATACGGAGTACTTGCAACAAGTACATGGATCTTCAACACACCAAGAAACCTCCACTGGGGGGGGCGGGACGCAACAGACTGGCTTGGGACAGCAAGTGCCTGCTTCAGCGAATTGCACTTGACCCATAGCAGCAAAAAGACTCGCTGTCAGAACCGCAAAACCAAACAACTTTACCATGATGTCCCTCAAGTTTCAGGAAAACAAAACCCACGCAAAAGACGCAGGTAATTCTGCTAAATTGCGCGACGTCACGCAAAACATACTTCACTTTGCCTATTTTAGCTAATCCATACGTTTCAACAAGGGATTGCTTGTCGAAAAGGCTCCATGCAAACTAGTTGCCTGCACTTAACAACGCCGTGCCCATCGTTATGCCGGGAGCTGGCAACGTGCTGCTTCCCTGTAGGTAGATATCGATCGCTCGGGCTGCCCCTCGGCCTTCGTTGATGGCCCAAACTACGAGCGATTGTCCACGCCGACAGTCCCCTGCGGCGAACACTCCAGGGACGTTGGTCTCAAACTTGCCATGCTCGGCTTTGTAGTTGCTCCGTGGATCCAGTTCGACACCGAGCTTTTCGGACACGGCATTCTCTGGACCAAGGAAGCCCATGGCAAGCAAAACAAGATCCGCACCAATAACCTCTTCGCTGCCCGCAATTTCCTCCATGCTCATCCGGCCATCTTTTTTGACCCATTGCACTCGTACCGTTTTAATGCCGGTAACGTTCCCACTGCCGTCGTCAATAAACTCCTTGCTCAAGATACAATACTCGCGAGGGTCATTGCCGAACTTCTCTTCAGCTTCTTCATGTCCGTAATCGACACGGAAGGTGCGAGGCCACTGTGGCCATGGGTTGTCAATGGCTCTGTTTTGGGGTGGTTTTTCCAGCAGCTCAAAGTTTACTAACTGCGTGCAGCCGTGTCGCAAACTCGTGCCGATGCAGTCACATCCGGTATCTCCACCGCCTACAACCACCACGCGTTTTCCCTTGGCCGAAATGAATTTGCCATCCGCATGCTTACTATCAAGTAAACTTGCAGTGTTGGCGGTCAAGAATTCCATTGCAAAATGGACTCCCTTGAGCTGTCGCCCCGGGATGGGCAAATCGCGAGGCGTCGTCGCTCCTGTCGAAAGTAGAACAGCATGACTTTCCGCCATCAACTGCATCGGGTCAACATTCTGTCCAACGTTGGCATTCGTTACGAACTTAACCCCTTCGTCGGCCATCAAATCCAACCGACGCTGTACGACACCTTTATCCAGCTTCATGTTCGGAATTCCGTAGGTAAGCAACCCGCCGATACGATCCGCGCGTTCGTAAACAGTGACTAAATGGCCAGCTTTGTTAAGTTGGTCGGCAGCCGCCAAACCGGCCGGTCCACTACCGATGATCGCAACGCTCTTGCCAGTTCGCGAAAGCGGTGGATTGGCTGTCACCCATCCTTCGTCAAAGGCCTTGTCGATAATTGCGTTCTCGATGTTTTTGATGGTCACCGGCGGATTCGTGATCCCGAGAACGCATGCTCCCTCGCACGGAGCTGGGCAAACGCGACCCGTGAACTCGGGAAAATTGTTTGTTTTGTGCAATTGGTCAACCGCTTCACGCCAGCGGCCCTGATAGACCAAATCATTCCACTCTGGAATTAGGTTATCGATCGGACAACCCGTAGCGGATTGACAAAAAGGGACGCCGCAATCCATGCATCTTGCGCCCTGCGTTCGCAACTGTTCTTCCTCGGGCTCCGTGTAGATTTCACCGTAATCATTGACTCGAACAATGGGCAATCGCCATTCCACTTTCTTGCGATCGAATTCTTTGAACCCAGTTGGCTTTCCCATTTTTGTTTATTAAGGTTTGGTTGAGGATTAAGGATTAAGGAGTAAAGAGTGAGGAGTAAGGAGTAAGGAGTAAGGAGTTAGGCTCCCCTGCCAGCTTGTCTGGCAGGAAGCAAGGCTGCGCAAGCTAGACACAGCGCCCACACCCCGCACACTTACGATTTTCACTCGTGCTCGCCGCCGAGGGCGGCGAGCACGAGTGAAAATCGGGAATTCGCTAAAATGGCTCGCAGCCTATGCCAAATGGCACCTGCGGTGCTAAAGGCACTGGCCCGGGGCTAGCGCCCACCGGTTCACGAAATCACATTGGGAGTGCCATAGTAAACTCACTCCCTCAGTTCCATTTTCGCCGTTGCGTATCAATTTTTCACAGACTCAATAGAGCTCATCGCAAATGATCCATCTTTCAACGTCTGACCACGATACCAGTGTTTGCGACCATTATGAGGAACTCCAAACTCCATCGCAGTGGGACGGAGCGAGTCGGTTTGAGGAACTGAGTTCGTGTCACGATTTTTTGCTCGCCTTCGTCAACTCCAAGCTGCCATCGGGAGTGCGTCGGCACTTGGGCGCGTCGGACATTGTGCAAAGTGTTCTGTTTATTGTCAGTCAAAAACATGCGACGTTCCGCGGTGATTCTGAAGCTGAATTTCGCGCATGGATATTCCAAATTGCACGCCGCAAGATCATCGACGGAATTCGAAGGTTTCGTTCTCGCAGTTCCACGATCAATCCGTCCTGCAATTTGGGACTGTTGCATTCAGCGGCTTTCGATGACGAATCGCCTAGCGAATGTTTGTCACTCGAAGAGGATGCGAGGGTACTCATTGCTGCAATAAATGAACTTCCGGCGGACGTTCGACAGATAGTTACTCTGCGCTACGCTCAAAACTTGACGTTCGAGCAAATCGGTGCGCAACTCAAGTTGCCCGTCACCACCTGTCGATGCGAATGGCTGAGGGGATGTGAGGATTTGAAGCAGCGGCTTGGTAGCCTGCTCCCATGAATCGCGAAGAAGATCTCAGTCTTAGCGAAGATGCACTCCTCAAGGAAGCTGAGGCCTATGATGCGAGCTTACGTGGTTCGGGAAACCCACCGGCGGGTTTTGCCGAAAGGCATAGCGACTGGGCTGCCGTTTTTCGCTTGCTGAATGATGTCTTCGAATCCCCGACGGCAAACGTGGCGACGAAAACAGCTAGCGACTCGGTGACGCTCCCGTCCAAG
>JAYVBW010000410.1:0-3229 GCA_043750255.1 Pirellula sp. | reverse complement strand
GTCAAAGAGTACAATATCCGAATCGCAATCCATAATCACGGTCCAAAAGATCGTTTCAACAAAGTCGCTGACTTGCTCAAGGCGCTCGAGGGACGTGATGAACGCATCGGCGCGTGCGCTGACCTGGGCCACTACATCCGTTCAGGTGAAAAGCCCGTCGAGGTCATTCGGTCCCTGCAAGGTCGACTCTTTGGAGTCCATTTGAAAGACTTCGCGACGATGGAAGACAAAGCGAAAGGTGTCCTACTCGGACAAGGGCATTTGCAATGCGACGCCGTTTTCGATGCGATGGTTAAAGCCAAATTCCCAGCCGACGGAGCGTTGTCGCTCGAATACGAAGAAAATCCAGACAACCCTATCGAAGACATTAGAAAGTGCGTAGCTACTGCCAAAAAGGCGCTGTCGACAGTCGCCTCCTAGTGCACGCGGCATAGTACGGTGCCACTGTTTGCTCGCATGCAGTGGCACTTGAAATTACAGGCAAAATGAATTCAAGGGTGGTTGCTGTCCAATTGACTCCAAGCCACCATTCACTTCCATTCCGCGACTAGCTTACCATCTTCCACGTTCCAAACTCGAGCGATTCCTTCTTGACCCGTTGCTGCAATAAACTTTCCGTTGGGTGAAGCCACAACGCTGTAGAGCGAATCCGCTGTCGGCCCGAATTGCTTGTTCTGTTTCCCTGTATTGGAATCATGAATGCGAACCAGATTGTTCATTGTCGACGAAACGGTATTCGCCGTCGAGCCTATGAAAGCAAGCGATGTTACCTCTGTTCCGAACCCAGTAATCGTCTTTATGGATTCTCCTTTTTCAATATCCCAAATTTTTACCGTTGTGTCGGAACTAGCAGTTGCTAATCGGTTTGCATCCTCCTGCCAAGCTAATCCCAATACGTGATGAGTATGCCCCTCAAACAATTTCGCAATCTCAAACGTTTGAGCATTCAATAGCTTTGTCATCTTGTCCGCTCCACAACTTGCCAGCCAACGGCCGTCTGGTGAATACGCAAGTCCAAAGATAGTGTCGCTATGTAGGTCGGGCATCGTCGCAATCATGCTTCCATCCGCAACTTTCACAATCGCGAGTTGTCCATTTCGGCTTGCCAAACCACTACCGATCGCAAGCGTTGCTCCATCGGGACTAAAGGCAAGTGCTATTGCTCTGTCCATCACAATCGAGGGCGAGTCCAACATGCTTTCTTGTTCCCAAGGAGTTCGCACGTCTTGTACCATTGCGGCAAGTTCTGCAGCAGAAGTGATAGGTTGTGCTACGGGCCGCGAATCAACCCGTTCGAGCGTCTCAACCGAAAAGAAATCCAGCACATTCGTTAGCGTCTTTTCTGCAACTCTCGTCGCTGCAATTTTATCGCGACCTGAAAAGGTGACAGACTGCATCGAAAACCGAACGGCCTCATGGGCTGTCTTTAAGCTGGCGTTTTTGACTTGGACAGCAGTAAGTACTTCGTTCTGCTTTTCAACGCTTTGTTTTCGTTCCTCCAGTTTTATCACAGCCGTTTTTTGATTTTCCTCTGTGCCAGTTAGAGACTGCTTTGCATTTTCAAGCATGGACTTCGAGTCGGCAGATTGTTTTTCAAGTTCCGTAAGGGCCTTTTTCTTTGGTTCTAGTTCAGTCGTGAGTTGCGTCAACTTGAGCATGGCTGCATCCATTGCCAATTTGGTTTCAGCCATAGATTTTTCGTGATCTGCTATCCCTTGCACGGCCGCCTGCATTTCCTTTTCCTTTGCCGCCAACACTTCGGCTGCCTTTTCTTGACCCGTTTGGGCCGCTTTCACTGCCGCTTGCTCTGCCAGCAACGCCTTTTCATAGTCCACAACCAATGCTTTGGAACGCTCCAGCGTGGCTTGGTTTCGGCGCAATTCACGATCGGAATTCAACATTGCGAGCTGGTCCTTTCGATCCCGTTCGAATGCTCCGGCTAACTTGGCTTGTGTGACATTCCAGAGTTTGAGCGATGTAGTCCCCGTCGCTACATCTTGCACGACTGAACACGCCATCAAGCGGTCCGGGGAGATGCGGACGACGTCGACTGGCCCCGCTCCGTTGATCGCGGTTGCGAGCGGATGGTCAGATACCAACTCCGCATTAGCAGGCGTCTTGAACTGCCAGACAACCGCTTTTCGGTCGGTTGTGACCATCATCAGTGTCGTTTCATCGAGAGCCACCATAGACTGAATAGAGTTGGGAAGTTGCGTTGTAGTCGGTGGAGTTGTAGTCGGTGGAACAGTGCCAACTGGCGAAAATTCCCAACAATAAAGCAAGTTGGAGGCTCCCAGTGCAAAAAGTCGGCCATTGGAAGGACTCCAAACTCCAAACGGCACGGCACTTTCTGAAATCGCAAGGGAATGTAAGACCGTTCCGTCTTTCTTTGTGATCTTGACAATGCAGCTTTGCGTGACCGGTTTTGCAGGTGGGACCGACTCGATCATCGCAAAGAGACTACCATCCGGCGACATACACAGCAGCTTGGACAGGTCGATACCGACAGATGCGAGTGTAGATCGTGTAGCATCCATCGACGGCTCCGCTCGCCTCCATAACTTGACTTGGCCTGTGCTGCCGGTTGCGATTCGTTGGCCATCTGGACTGATCGCAATCGAATGGATGAAGTCGGGATGTGCGTCCTGAATCACTTGCGTTGGGGTAACATCGAGGATCCCATCAATCGATTGGGCTCCTGCAAGCCGTTGAGCGTTGTGAATCACTAGCTGGCCGCCACGTCCAAATGCAATGAAGTCACTGTCGGGAGAAATGGCCACTGCGTAGCTAGCACGTGCATTCTCCGGTAGCCGAAGGTTGGCGTGGTTTGCCATATTTTGGCTTGGCCCTCGCGATAACGCGCCACCTGCAACCCATGTTTTAAGAGTGGCAATTTGATTGGGGGTAAGTCGTTCGGCACCAACCTTGTTGTCAACAGGAGGCATGATCTCCTCTGCGGTATCTGAGGGGCGAGTGATTAAGAGACTCGCATCGACTTTTGCAAGATCGAAGGCTGGCCCCGAATCTCCGCCACGAACCAAGTCTGCAGGAGTTTCGAGATTCAGGCCTCCTTCCGAGAGTTTAGAATTATGGCATGCGGTGCAGTTCTTGCGCAAGATAGGGGCAACTGCATCTTCAAAGTACACCGGCGTCTGAGCGACAACGAGTTTGCTTGAAAACAACACACTTGCAATAACGAACATGACCAGTGGCTGGCAGAATCGGTTTG
>JAYVBW010000409.1:0-6680 GCA_043750255.1 Pirellula sp. | reverse complement strand
AACCACCGACAAAACCGCGATGCTACTCCAAGCCGCGTAGATCCAAAAGCGTGTCGATGGATATTGGTAAACCAACTTCGACGTCGGCTTCGTTTCGTTATTAAGAAATTTTTCTCTATGACCCGAGTCCTCGAACATTGCTGTCTGCGACGCTTCGAGAAGTCCAAATTGGATCGAGAATTCCAATACGCCGTATAGAATCTGCCGACGGCCAGCCGGGTCTATTCCGATCGCTTCGAAGCACCAAAGTTGCTTTCCGAACCAGCAATCAGATTCGTCCACAAGATGTACGCATCGAAGATTTTCGACGCGAGACTGCTCCGGACAAAACTCTCTACGGGCCAAACAACGGTGAGCATGTTCGGATGCCGCTTGCCATATTTGACGAGAAAATTGGATTTTGTCTGCTTCAGGAGTCATCGTTCCGATTCCTTCGTAACTAAAGGCACGTCTTCCACCGTTGACGCGCTGCTAATTTTCATTGACGCTTCATTATACGTAAGCCAACACCCTAGGTCAGTACCGGTACTCAACAATTTCACCATTTTTTCGAGAATCATCAATAAGTCTTTTACCTAATAACGCCGGTTACGATACGCTAAATACTATGTTTTTGCCAAAAACCACGCTTTGGGGTTGTAAGCAATCCTCGAAATTAAGTCCAACATCGGTTGGACACATTCCATCTTTTCGCCAAGTATGTTTGAACGAAAAAGCCTGAAGTGGCCTATTTTACTTGCAGTCGTAATGATCGTGTTGCTCGTTGGGCTCACGGTTGGCTGGGTTTTGCTAAACGTCTTGGGCGCCATCACCAGCCAAAAAAGCTCCAATGTTTATTGGGCTTTGCTCAGTGTTGGATCGGTCATGTTTCTATTCGTTCTGGCTGGCGTAATCCTTTACCTAATCTGGAGCATCCAGCAAATCAACCTCAATCGGCGACAGAGCAACTTCATAGATTCGGTGACGCACGAATTGAAGAGCCCGATCGCTTCGCTCAAACTATTCCTGCAAACTTTGGGAAAACGTAACATCGATGAGGTAAAACGGAAAGAATTTTATGGTTCTATGCTCGACGACGTGGAACGACTCGATCAGTTAATAACTCAGCTTCTGAACGTAGCTAGATTGCAACAAAATTCCGATTTACCAGAACCTGAAACCTGGGTTTCCATCGAATGGATACTTGAGGATTACGCCTCGAAACTCACAATGCAACACCATATTCCACGTGAATGTCTTGCTATCGATTCGCCTGGATGTGACGTTTGGTCACGTCAGATCGATATCGAGATTTTAGTACGCAATCTGATCGACAATGCCTTGAAATATGGAGGCCGACCTCTCGTGGTACAAATCGCTGTTCAATTCGACGCTCCATTGAATTCTGCGAGGATCTCAATTACCGATAACGGGCCTGGAATACCGAAGCACCTGCGGAAAAAGATTTTCAGGCGCTTTTACCGAGCCGGAGACGAATTAGAGCGAACCAAACCAGGAACCGGTCTTGGCTTGTTCCTGGTGCGTTCCATTGTTCGAAGGCTAAAGGGTTCCATCCGCGTGGCGGACTTGCCCAAGAATAGCGGGAGCCGATTTGAATTGATACTTCCCCACGCACGGCTGCGACCTTCAGAAAAACAGCATCTCCTAGCGGACTCTGAGAATAGACCACTCTAACTCTCTCAACAGGTCAATCCACATGCGAGCTCGGAAGCATATTCTTATTGTCGAAGACGAAAAACACATCGCCATGATCGTCAAGTACAACCTCGAGGCCGAAGGCTATCGAGTCACGCTCGTCGGCGACGGCCCCACGGGTATTCGGCTGATCCAGGCCGATCATTATGCGTTCGACCTCATGATCCTCGATTTGATGTTGCCTGGCATGAGTGGCTACGCGGTTTGCGAAACGATTCGCGACGAAAACATCATGATGCCAATTCTGATTCTCAGCGCAAGAAGCTTGCCCGAGGACAGAGCCAGAGGATTTGATTGCGGTGCCAATCAATACTTGAATAAGCCATTCGACTTGGACGAACTTCTTGCTCGAGTTAAGAACCTTCTCAAACTCCACCCAAGACAAAATCAATCGGCCGCGTTTGCATCCCCAATCAGGATAAATACGATTACGTTTGGCAAGGCTACCATTAACTTCGAAACGTACGAGGTTCGTGTCGAAAATCGTGACGTCAAGATGACACACAAAGAGCTGCAACTGCTACGCTATTTCGTAGAAAATCAAGGTAGAGTGATCAGCCGTCAGGAGTTGCTTTCCGAAGTATGGGACATCAATGGTGAGATGCAAACTCGCAGTGTGGATCAGTTTATGCTGCGACTTCGAAAGATCTTTGAAACGGATCCTGCCAAACCAAAGCATTTCTTGACTCTTAGGGACGCAGGATACCGGTTCCTTGCCGAACCCAATGATGGTCCCTCCGCAGACGCGGACATCCCAGCACATCCCAATGACCTATAATTTGCAAATGCCGAACAAGCCAGATAAAGACGCCGCACTGTTGCGTATAACCGAATTGTGCCAAGAGATTCGGGAACATGATCACAATTACTATGTTCAAGCAACTCCCACCATTACGGATCTCGAATACGATCGAAAACTGCGAGAACTGTCCGACCTGGAAAACGCGTTTCCGGAACTAGCCTTACCAGACAGCCCAACGAAACGACTGGGCGATCGACCGCTTGAGGGGCTGGTTCAGGTCGCCCATCGTGTTCCCATGCTCTCGATTGAAAACACCTATTCGGAACAGGAACTTCGAGACTTCTTTGCGAAAACTGAGAAACTGCTACCAGGCGAAGTCATCGAGTGGGTGGTCGAACTCAAAGTCGACGGTGTGGCTGCCTCGATCCGCTATGAGGATGGCTTGCTCGTCCAGGCAGTTACGCGAGGCAATGGTGAAATCGGCGACGATATCACGCACAACATTCGAACCCTGAGGGGGCTACCTCAACGCTTGCTCGGTAAAAACATTCCGAAAGCCCTCGAGGTTCGCGGTGAGGTCTACATGACCAACGCAGACTTGGTCGACCTCAACCAACAGCGAACCAAAGCCGGTGAGTCGGAATACAAAAACACTCGCAACTTGACCGCAGGTTCTATCAAGCTACTGGACTCGAAAATCTGTGCACAACGCAGACTGCGTTTCTTTTGCCACGGCATCGGTTTTTGCGATGGGCTGCATGCTCGCGATCACTTAGATTTCTTAAAACAAGTGAGAGAATTGGGTATCCCCACGACACCCAACGTGCAATGCTTTCCAAACAAAGAGGATGCAATTACGCACTGCAACCGAATCGTTGAAGATTTGCATTCGCTCGATTTCGAGGTCGATGGCCTCGTGGTGAAGGTCAATTCACTGGAGCAACGCGAAACCCTCGGCACAACCACCAGATGCCCACGTTGGGTGATCGCTTACAAGATAGAAAAGTATGAAGCCGTAACGCAACTCCTTGATATTAAAACCCAAATTGGCAAAACAGGAACGGTAACTCCCGTGGCCGAACTCCTCCCGGTTGAACTCGCAGGCACTACTGTTAGCCGCGCTTCGTTACACAACATCGAAGAAATTGAACGCAAGGACATCCGCATCGGGGACTGGGTGGTCGTTGAAAAGGCGGGCAAGATTATTCCGCATATTGTCCGCGTTGAAAAACATCGTAGGGAATCCGAACTGCCTGCATACGTGTTTCCAACGAAGTGCCCTGAGTGCAATTCCGAACTGGTCAAAGATCCTCAAGGCGTCTATATCCGATGTGTTTCCAAACAATGTCCCGCGCAATGGCGACAAAGGCTGCGGTACTTTGCGACGCGTGACTGCATGGATATTGAAGGCCTGGGAGAAAAGCTCGTCAATCAATTAGTCGACAGCAATATCGTAAATTCGATTGGAGATCTCTATGCACTCACACTCGATCGGCTCATGTCGCTCGAACGTATGGGAAAGAAATCTGCCGAGAACCTATTGCAAGGAATCGAGGCTAGCAAGGGCTGCGGGATGAGTCGTGTCCTAAACGCGATCTCGATTCGGCATGTCGGACAACGCGTTGCTCAAATTCTTGCACGGCGATTTGGCAACATGAATGCATTGATGTCCGCCGACCTGGAGACGATCGGAAACACCAATGAGATCGGTCCAATCATTGCGCAAAGCGTCTATGATTATTTCCATAGCGACGAAGGCATTGAATTGGTCCAGCAACTGCGAACGAACGGTGTTTTGCTAGAAGCCTCAGCCGATGACGCAGTGGACAACTTGGGCGTGTTTGCTGGAAAAACAGTGGTCGTAACTGGCTCGCTCAGAAAATACTCTCGTGATGAAATCGAACGCTTGATCGAACAACGGGGCGGACGTGCAGCCAGCAGTGTTTCCAAAAAAACCGACCTTCTGATCGCTGGCGAAGCAGCTGGCAGCAAACTCGATAAGGCCCGTAGTTTAGGTGTCCCAGTCCTCACCGAAGCTGAATTCGAGAACTTGATTTCGAGCTGAGACCATCCGTTCGTACTTCCGTTAGTGTACAATCCTCAAGACTTTGACGGTTTTCTAACCGCCACCTAATCTCTCTGCGAACACTTCATGATTGAGCTGAACGATTTTGGTAAAGACTACGGCGAATTCACTGCCGTCAAAAACGTTACAATGAAAATCGAGAAGGGTGAGCTTTTCGGGTTTATTGGCCCCAACGGTGCCGGCAAGAGCACCTCCATTCGCTTTCTTGCCACCTTGCTCAGAGCGACACGCGGCGACGGGAGCGTAAACGGCTTTAGCGTAAACAAGAGTCCTATGGACGTTCGCAGAAGCATCGGATACATGCCGGATGATTTCGGCGTCTACGACGGCATGAAAGTCTGGGAGTTTCTCGATTTTTTTGCGGTCGCATACAAAATCGGGCGAACGCAACGTAAACAAGTGATCGGAGACGTTCTTGAGCTTCTCGATTTAACGCACAAACGCGACGATTTCGTCAACGGTCTGTCTCGCGGAATGAAGCAGAGACTTTGCTTAGCGAAAACACTAGTGCATGATCCGCCGGTCCTCATCCTAGACGAACCCACCAGCGGGTTGGATCCGCGAGCACGTATCGAAGTCAAAGCATTGCTAAAAGAACTTCGCCGAATGGGCAAGACAATTCTCATTAGTAGCCACATCCTCTCCGAACTCGCTGACTGCTGCACTTCGATCGGTATCATCGAAAGAGGGGAAATGCTAATGCACGGCCCTATCGACTCGGTCTATCGCAAGATTCGCCGGAACCGAATCGTGGAGATCCGTTTCATCGGCAATCAAGACGCTGGACTATCAATCCTTCGAAGCGATCCGGCCTTGAGAGGAATCGATATTGAAGGTGATCGAGCAACTGCCGAATTGGAAACAGACGACGAAGGGCTTGCACGGTTGCTTGAACAATTGGTAGCTGGCGGCGTGAAAATGAAATCCTTCAGCGACAAAGATCCAAGTCTTGAGGATGTCTTTATGCTGATCACAAAGGGATTGGTTGCGTAAATGTTTACCCACGATACGAAACTACTTGTTGGGTAAAAAAAGGCCAGCAGCCTGTGCTACGGGAAGGCGATGATGACTCTAGTTTCGATTCACGAGCTCATCTAGATTTAAGACGAGGTTGGCAACCAACGTAAAAATCGCGAGCTCCTCTGGCGGCAGAGACGCATCAAAAGGCTTTTCGCCGATGGCGATGAGTCGCTTGGCGTCGGCTGTATTCTCTTTGAACCGGGATCGGAATTGTTGGACAGCTCCCTCGATTGCTTTGAGTTCTGACGGTGTCGGCTTGCGAGATAGGCATTGCTGAAAAATAGACTCGATACGGTCCTGCGGTTTTACGCTGCCATCGCGAAGCGTCCTTTCGGCGAGAACTCGAGCCGCCTCGACATACTGCACGTCATTCATGAGCTGCAACGCCTGGAGCGGTGTGTTGCTACGTTCTCTGCGTGTGCAAAATAGTTCGCGGTTGGGTGCGTCGAAGTTGCTCATGAAAGGTGGCGGTGCAGTACGCTTGATGAAACTGTAGAGACTGCGTCGATAGAGCGAGTCACCATGATCTTGGATGTAGTAACGCGTATTCGAATCACCATAGCCAACCGGTTCCCAAATGTTCTGTGGTTGATAGCCCTTAAAAGCTTGTCCGCCTGACCTTCGATTGAGCAATCCACTGACGGCCAGGACTGTATCTCTGATCTGCTCCGCATCCAGACGGATTCGAGGTCCGCGGGCCAAATATCGGTTTTCCGGATCGCTGCTCTGGGTTTCGATAGTCACAACCGCAGACTGGCGAAACGCGGCCGACGTTACCAGTTCTCGCATTAATTGCTTTACGTCCCATCCACTCATGCGAAGGCGATTCGCCATCGCGTCCAAGAGTTCTGGATGTGTCGGCGGCGAGCCTTGTGAACCAAAGTCATCGCTGGTCTTGACGAGCCCCACGCCAAACACTTGTTGCCAAAAGCGGTTGGCGGTCACACGCGCTGTCAACGGGTTTTCATTCGAAACCAACCACTTGGCTAGATCAAGCCGGCTGAGTCGATCTTGCTCCGCAGGCTTGGTCAGCGATGGCAATACGGCGGGCGTACCCGGAAAAACTGCCTCTCCCTTTTGATCGTATTGACCGCGAGTCATGACGAACGCTTCTCGCGGTTTTGGACGATCGTTGAA
>JAYVBW010000408.1:0-4736 GCA_043750255.1 Pirellula sp. | reverse complement strand
TTTTTCAAACACAAGCCGCAATTACTGGCCAATGGAATTTGAATTCTCCGAGTCCTATTCACGTCGCCATGGATTCGCCAGTCAACCGTTTCGACAGTTCGCTAGTGAGATTAGCGAAAGTCGCTAGGCCCTTTCAATTCGACAAGCCAAGTTCGTTGCCTTATCGAGACAATTCTCGAACCCTGTCCAAGGTGCGAATATGGACGTCCAAGGAACCCGGCATGTCTCTGCTGGTATCGAACTCAGGAGCTGTCTCAGAAACTATTCATTTAGCATTGGGTAATTTACCAACCAAGGTGCAGCTTTTATCAACTCTCGCGTCGGATTACTCGAATTCAGCGACACGACTAGAAGCCAGTATCGCAGACATGGAGTGGCACCTTCGGATCGCTGCGGGTGAGACAATTCGCATCGACATGCCTGACAATACCGTTGCACCTATGTATTGGTACAGTCAGGAGACCACAATTTTACGATCGCTCGATTCAGCATTGCAATCGATCGAACAAGGAGTGAGTCGATTGAGTATCCCGCAGCCAAGAACTGCCACGCTTTGTAATCCCAGCTTTGAATCTCAAAACAGCATGACTCGCCGAGGCCGATTGTCCGGTTGGACGACCTCCATCGATCCAAACGCTTCCGTTGAGATTGATACGCGTTCAGCGACAAACGGGAAATCGCACATCAAAATTGAATCGAACAATTCATCATCGATCGCTTGGATCCAAAGCGACCCATTTGCACTAACTCAGTCCGACAGATTGTTTGTGTCGTTTCAAGCCGCAGCAGAACAAATACCACAGCAAGTTACGATTTCACTTTCGACATTTGATCCTAAGTCAGGCCACTTCGAAACGATTGCTGTTCGCGATTTCGCCGATCGATTTCAGCGACCAAAGGTTCAAACTAATTGGAGCAGTATCGGTATAGACCTTTCGAGTGAATTCCAGTTGGCGAGCCAAGGAAGTGAGGCCGCACTCTTCCGCCTGCAATTTGAATTAAAGGGACAAGGGCGACTTCGGTTGGACGATGTTTCGATCTCTAATAATTTTTTGCGAGATGGAGAGCGGCGAGACTTACGATCCGAGCTGTTTCTCGCGAGAACTTCGTTGCAAAACGGCGACTCCAGTCCAGCCGTTACCATGCTCACTTCACCACGTGGTCGGTTGGTTCAATGGGGAGATGCGTCCGTGGTAGGGCCGAAAGTTTTGGTTTCGACCCGAGTCAACAACAGCGAAAAAGGTTCAACGGAGCCATGGAGTTCGGATTCTAGACAGTCTAGTGAGTCAAGCAGCGATGCTAAAGGATCCGACACTACGCAGAAGCCAGTGAAGCGACTTCGGAACTACTGGTGGCCGCGAAAAGACTAGAGTAATCACGAGGACTTGATCGCCAAGATTGCATCCAACGGAACCGACGTTCGGACTCCTTCGACCGAACTGAAGCCGGCATGCTTTAAAAGCGAAGCGTACTCCGATAACGTTCGTTCGCGCCCCTCGGTGCAAACGATCATGTTGAGGCTTTGCATCAACGCCCAACGAGGGCCAGTCCGATCTTCCCAAAGTATTTTTTCTCCAATCAACAGTCCGCCACCCGACGGCAATGCCATGTAGATGCGTTCAAGTAAGTTTCGAATTTTTGGCTCGCTCCAGTCATGGACAATCCTCCCTAGGGCATAAAGGTCTGCCGTCGGCAAATCATCGTGAAAAAAATCTCCGCCAACCACTTCCAATCGCTCAGACACACCGGACCTCGCGACCATACTCTTGGCCAATTCCAAAGCATGAGGGAGATCGAAAACGATACCTCGCAAATGAGAATAGCGTTGGCATGCGGCGATCACCAAGTGTCCTGTTGCGCCGCCCAAGTCGGCCATGAGCTTGAACCGACTGAGATCGAAAGCATTGACAATGTGTGGCGAAGTGATCATACCGAAGCCATGCATCCCCATGAGGAATTCTTGCATGGCGAAATCCGTTCGAAAGAAGTGCGAAAAAATTGGACCATCCAAGTCAAACGTTTGCTTCCATCGATGGGAACCCTCACGCACGGCGTCCTCGAGATTTGCCCACATCTTCCACATAACTCGGTTGGAGTAGTGGATGTATCCAGTCATCCGACGCGGACTATCCTGCGTTAGGTAAGTTTCTGCGACTGGCGTATTGATGTACTGTTCATCGATTCTCGCGAGCAAGCCAAACGATACTAAGCTGTCTAATATCGTCATCAATGCGATGCGATCACAGCGTAGTTCCGTCGTAATTTGGTCCAATAATTTGGGACTCTTGAGAAAATCGAAAACACCGAGTTCGACGGCGGCAAACATGGTTTTCGATCGACGGAACGCTTCGAGAAGATCTAGGACAATGGCAGGATCAGGAATAGAAAGGTCCGAGACTTGCATAGGGTATCTTGAATTTGAAAGTGAGAAATTGCAGGATAAATGGCAATTGGATTTTTCCAGATTGTAGTCGCCAATTTAGTTTTGCCACTCCACGAACTGCGGCTCGGCGTAGAATGGTGCGAGATTTATTGCGCCGCATGCCCTAGCATTGTTAGAAAACGCAGTTATTTTTGCGGTGGCCAATCCATCCAATAACTATGTGTCCATGTTCCAAAAACAAGCCGATGATAAATCAAGAAATTCCGAGACTTCCACTGCGTGCTTTAGACGCACACAAGGGCTCGTTTGGTCATGCGCTGCTTATCGGTGGAGCCACTGGCATGACCGGCGCGATTTCAATTGCTGGGACAGCCTGCTTAAGGAGTGGAGCAGGTTTGGTTACGCTGGGAATGCCTAAGTGTAGCCACGGTGTCGTCGCTTCGTTGGACCCGAATTACATGACCTTGCCGTTGCCGTGTGATTTCGATGGGCGATTGAATTACGATGCTGAAATTGCTTTGTCGATACCTCTAACGCGAGCATCGTGTGTTGCAATAGGACCTGGGCTTGGACGAAGCGACGCTTCCGATAGAATCGTTGCTTTCCTTTTTGAGAATTTCGAGCGACCATTGTTAGTGGACGCTGACGGTTTAAATGCTTTGAGCGAATCTAGAATCTGGCAGGAGATAGTTCGTGGCACAACTCCGCCCATTAGTCGATTGCGAATACTCACGCCACATCCTGGAGAATGGGAGCGACTTTGTGGCGTCTCCGCAAAAGATCGAGTTGGGCAAGTTGCAGCTGCAAACGATCTTGCCGCTCGCACCAAGTGCATTGTTTTGCTCAAAGGCAATCAGACACTGATAACCAACGGTAAGGACTCCTTTATCAATTCGACCGGCAATGCAAGTATGGCTGTTGGTGGCAGCGGCGATTGTTTGACTGGGATACTTGCTGCATTAGTCTGTCAGAGGATGGATGGATTGGATGCAGCTCGATTGGGCGCTCATTTGCATGGACTTGCCGCAGATATAGCACACGAGAGACTAGGAACGCCCAGTACACTTGCAACTGACCTGATTCGCTTTTTGCCTTCGGCATTTCGAAAGTTAGGGAAACATTGATAGTACAATCGAACGAGATCCGCACTACCATGGATGGACTAATAAAGCCTAAAGGTTCACTAGGCCAATGGGAAACGTTAGCGGAACGCCTTTGCTTGGTTCAGCAATCCCTGCATCCAGTTGTTCGTCCTGCGGAGCTGGTCGTTTTTGCAGCGGATCACGGAGTTGTCGAAGAGGGAGTGACCCTTTGGCCATCCGTGGTAACCACAGTTATGATCGAGCAAATTGCACAGGGCAATTCTGCTTCGGCAGTACTTGCTAAACACTATGAATTGGATTATCGCATCGTTGACGTTGGGTCTGCGAACCCGCCGCGAATTACCCACCCAAAACTTTCGATACGTAGAATTGCACCCGGAACAAAGAATCTCTCAAAAGAATCTGCAATGACGGTCCATGAGTTTCGCGAAGCGTTCGCTATAGGCGTGGATGAAGCCAAAATGACGTTTCAACGGGGTGCCAAGGTTGTGATCGCTGGAGACATGGGAATTGGAAATACAACTTCGGCAAGTTGTTTAGCACGCTTGCTGGCAGACGTTTCTATGGAGCATGTAGTTGGAATAGGAGCGGGGGCAAATGATCAGTCACTTGAAAGGAAGCGGTCGGTTGTTCGACTTGCAACCGATCGAGTGATGGAGCGCTGCGGTCGAACAATTGACGAAGCGGGAATGGCTGCTGTAGGTGGCTTTGAAATCGCGGCTATTGCAGGTTTTTTTGTTCAGTGTGCTAAGCAGAAGCAAACGATACTACTAGACGGTATGATCGCTACCGCAGGGGCATTGATCGCTCAGCATTTTTATCCCGAAGTTGTGGAGCACATGATCGCTGCTCATGAATCCGAGGAGCCCGCGCATACCCAGATGCTCTTGAGGCTCAGGCTAGTTCCCATGTTGAAATGGAAGATGCGGTTAGGCGAAGGGACTGGGGCTTTAGCGCTATTTCCCTTACTCTCAGGTGCTGCGGCTTGGATAACCCAAATGGCGAAGCTTGACAATCTTTAGCTGAGGGCTTGGCATCATCATTCGGGTCAAACCCAATGCCGTTGCGCTTTCTGTCGCGTATCATTCGTATCATTCGGGTCAGACCCTGTTTACTGTTTACACGTCGCCGGAATCCTGCTACATTGAGGTAATGGCACGACCACTTCGAATTGAATACCCAAATGCAATCTATCACGTAATGGCACGCGGAAATGGTCGGCAGGCTATTTTTCACGCGGATGACGACTA
>JAYVBW010000407.1:0-1905 GCA_043750255.1 Pirellula sp. | reverse complement strand
CCCACTTTTCCCGATTGTGTCGACTCGAACGATAGTGACGTTAGCATTTTCATAAATCTTGACCAGACCCTTACGGATTACCAGCTTAGTCTTTGGGTTATGACCCATGTTTCTAAGCCAAATCCCCGTCGAATCTTTTTTTGGAATCACCGACAATGCCTGTTGAAAACGCAAATATCGAACGACCGAACACCGAGCGTAAGGCTCTTGCTGTCAATCTTGATCCACGCCGCTATGGTTCGTTTGCTGAGATTGGTGCAGGTCAAGAAGTGGTTCGATGGTTCTTCCGCGTGGGTGGTGCAGCGGGCACTATTGCCAAGAGCATTTCGGCCTACGACATGTCGGTTAGCGATGCGATTTACGGCCAGTGCGAGCGATATGTCTGCCGCAAACGACTCGAAGACATGTTAGAGCACGAGCATTCACTCAATCTCGAGCGACTTAGAGAAAGCCGTGGTGAAACGACAGCATTTTTCGCTTTTGCAGACACCGTTTCAGCTAGAAACTTCAAGGGGACCAACGACTGCCACGGCTGGATGGGTGTGCGTTTCCAATCCCATCCAGGCGATCAAGACAGTCAAATCATCATTCACGTTCGAATGCTCGACACCGAAAACGCTCTCCAACAAGAAGCTATTGGTATCACCGGTGTCAACCTGCTTTACGGTGCCTTTTTCCTCAACCAAGAACCAGATCAATTGATCGAATCGTTGCTCGACAACCTCAGCACGCGTCGCATTGAAATCGATATGATTGAGTTCTCTGGAATCGCGTTCCGAAATGTTGACAACCGAGTCATGAGCTTGCGACTGGTGCAACTGGGGCTAAGCAACGCAGCCATGTTCTCCGCTAAAGGCGAAGTGCTCCAACCGTCCGAA
The DNA here is from genome assembly GCA_043750255.1 of Pirellula sp. Taxonomy (GTDB): domain Bacteria; phylum Planctomycetota; class Planctomycetia; order Pirellulales; family Pirellulaceae; genus JBKCUI01. The sequence continues at coordinate 1,027 of JAYVBW010000407.1, read as the reverse complement.
GTCCTGTACAAGAAACCGATTTTGGTGGAACGTGGCAGCTTCCGACCGCTAACCAATGTGAACGTCGACATGCTTCGATCCGCTCACGAAAAATTTTGCCAAGAGCCAGATGTGGAGGCAGATCAAGTGGTCACGCTAGCCGAGATCACGATGCGTAACTTGAAGGCAAACGGCGACATTGATTTGCGAGACTTCCTCGCACGTGTGGACCTACTTGCCGCATGCGGAATGACAGTTTTAATTTCGGACTACTTCGAATACTACCGACTGGCTGCGTATTTGGCTCGCTACACGAAAAAGAAGATCGGGATCACGATGGGCGCAAGCAGCCTCTGTGAGCTATTCGATAATAAATACTATTCCGAGCTCGACGGCGGAATCCTAGAGTCATTTGGTCGATTGTTCAAGAACGATCTCAAGCTTTATATCTATCCGCTTCTTGATCGAAAAACGGGAGCGATGACCATGGTTGAGAATCTTGAGATCGCTCAGGAACTAAGAAAGCTCTATGAGTATCTCGTAGACAAGGGATGTATTGAGCAGTTAGATAACTTCAATCCATTAAACTTGTCGACCTTCTCGCGTGAAGTATTGCGTCAGATCCAAGCAGGCGATCCAAGCTGGATCGAGCACGTGCCTGCTGAAGTCGCGGAAGTGATTCAGCGACGCGGTTTCTTCGGTTATCGCCGTACACCGACCCCAAAGCAAGCGGTGCCTGCATTGATTCGCTAAGCATCGGATAGTCAATAACTGTCGCATCTTCGTTGTGGGTCAGCGGCTCCGCCCGCTGACATCTTCGTTCCCGGCGAACGGAGTCGCAGTGCCACAATCAATTCACAGCCCATGTTGCATCGCCGATGCAAACTTATTTCAATTCGCCGCAATCGCGAATGATGATGAACCCCTGCGTTTCACCGGACTCGCTTCCCCGCCGCTCTATTTTTTTCACAATATCCATTCCTTCCAACACCCGCCCGAAAATCACGTGCTTGCCGTCAAGGTGAGGAGTTGGAACCGTGATAATGAA
>JAYVBW010000406.1:0-1786 GCA_043750255.1 Pirellula sp. | reverse complement strand
GGCTGAGGACAGCCGGACCTACGTGGAGCCGGACGTATGTGAGGGTGCTAAAACTTCCAGCGGATTTCGGTTCGGGTGCCGTAGATGTCCGGTGCGTTGTCAAACCAACCGTTCATTAGGTCGACTCGCCATATGAGTCGATTGTTGAGGGCCGTTTGATACCGGGTTCCCACAGCGTACTCGGGACCGGCGGCTGCACTCACTGCTGGGTTGCCATAAGTATCTAAGGCTGCAAACTCGAACACCAACTGTTTGCGGAAGTCGGCGCTCAGTACGTTGAGGCCGACGGCACCTCCATACGAATTTGAGGCCGTCGCGTTGAGCGTCGGATACCCGGTTAATCCATCGGTCTCAAAGTTGATTCCGGTGTTGCGAAGGATGCCGCCAGCGCCGACTGCTCTCGCAACGCTCTGAGGTCGTCCGCTTCCAACGAAACAGTTCCAATAGGGAACGAAGGTGCTTGGTTGTGCTGATATGAGACTATTCTCAAATAGCAACAAAGCACCGTCTGCGGAACGATCGATCGCGGGGCCCGATTGCCCAATGTTACCGATCAATCGAACCGAATTGGAAATACGGCCAAAGTAGCGACGCGTATATGCGATCGCGGCGTTGTGGTACGAACGATCTTGTTTATCTAAGTCGTTCAAGTAGGCGTAGTCCATTTCGATATAACCGTTGTACGCTTCGACAAACCAAGCGGTACCGTATACAGCGGCCGCATTGTTGTCGTTGTTGAATGCTGGACTGGTGACTTGATTGAAGCCTGCGAAAAACGTAGCTTCGTAGTTAGCCCAATTGAGGGCTCGATTGTTTTTCCAAGGTGCCCCAACTGCGAAACCCGCGATCGCATCCTCCATCCAAATTCCGTTTTGATAGATCAGTGGAATTACACCACAGGTGAATGGCAAATCGAAAGGTGCATCATTGCCAATCCAGCTACCGGTAATTGCACCTAAGTCGCCTTCAAAAAAGGCTGTATCCATTTGAAAGTCGAGTTCCGCTTCGAACTGAGCTTTGTCGTTGCTAAAGTCGAGTCGTGTAAATTGATTGTTATGATCGAGAGGGCCAGTAAACAGATGGAATCGTTCTGTGCCGGTCAATCTCAAATCCATATCCAAGTTCAGTCGCTGAGCCCAACTGCGAACATGCTGTCCATTGTTGCGGTGGACTCCGACACCATTTCGGTAGTCGCCATAGACAAGGAACGAGGGGGTCAGCAAGTTCACATCGCTGAAGACTGGAATGCCGGGGGCAACCATTCCACCTGTATAAAATGGACGCCCCCATTCCACCCATGGACGCTGAGTATCGATGGCTGATTTTCCGTAGTAGGTTTCGATTTCTCGTTGTGGATCGAGGGGTTGTGCTACGTACGGTACAGGTGCGAAGTCGTCTCTTTGATAGGGAACTTGGCGTGTCTGTTCTGCCATCATCGGACCACCATACTCGGTTGTAGGCAGTTGGCGTGAATTTTGAAGTTGCCAGCGACTGCTTTCGAGTCTCTCACGAAGGGCCAATGATTCACGTTGCACGGATGGATCGACGTATTCACCACGAGCGTACGGACCGACGACCGGTCTTCCTCGAACGACGGAGGGACCGTTTCCAATCAAGGATTGAAACTGCAGAGAGTTGGAATCGGTTCCTGCTTGCCACGGCAGTGGGCCTGAATCACTCGACTTTCCCGGCATAAGTCCCTCTTGATATTGGGACTGAGAATTCAACGATCGATGTGCAGGTATGTCTACTATTGGCAATGGTGCACGATTGATCGGGGGAACGA
>JAYVBW010000405.1:0-5258 GCA_043750255.1 Pirellula sp. | reverse complement strand
GGCTAAATTCGATGGAGGCGCAACTGACAGACGATTCATCATCCTTTTCACCTTAGCCGATCCTTCAGTTTCATAAGCGCGAAAGCTGGACGATCTCCACGTACGGGGCAAGAGAGGCTAGGGCTCCGATTCCCGATTCAATCTCGGGATGAATAAGCGTCCTTCTATTAGTAATAACGCAAAAAAACATCCGCGTGCGACAAAAATTCCTTGAAAAATTAAAATATCAGCACTCGTTCGCCGCGTACAAGGACGCGTGGGCACTCTGCCAATGCATCACCGGGAAACTGCAAGTGATGAAATACATCCAGCATCACTACATTGGTAAGGTTCTCATCGCCGAACAACATCCTCACCGATCATCAGGGTATTGCTCGTATTGAAACTGCGTTTGGGAAAGTCCGAGACTTGAGCCATCTGATGAACAGTGAAAAGCAGGTGGTGCGTGTGGTACTCGGTTGACCCGCCGGAAAAAGCTCGATCTGCAATTCGATTTGAGTGCTTAACGACATGTTATCGGAGGGCAACGAGACTATTTGAATGGTATGTTGATTCGAAATGAGCTGGTCGTCAGCCTCGATCTGTAGCCATTCGACCCTGTTAAACACTACAGTGAGGCGAGACTCGCACTCTGTTGAAATTTCGACTTGCATAGTTATCGTCCCAACGGACGCAGAATCGATGATGACGGCCGTTGGACAAACCAACAGCGGAGCGACGTATTTCATCCGGATAGGAACTACGGTTCGAGGTGCTCTTTCACTATCGGTTTCCAAAATCAACGAATTTTCAAAAAGATTTTCGCGGAAAGTTTTCGACCACCCGATCAGGCAGTCGCATCATGTTGGTCAGCGAAGCTACGAACGCTTCGGGAGTTTCCCGCCATTTGACCGTAGTGCTAACCTTGGTAGCCAAATTCTTGATTTGCACTTCGCCCAAGTCGAGTTCTTGCGAGCCAGCAATCAAAGCAATACGGAAGCCCCGTTGATCAGCGTACTTGAGCTGCTGCCCGAGTTTCTTTGCCTCAGGATAAACTTCCGCCGACCAGCCGGCATTGCGTACAATCGATGCCAACTGAAAGTAGTCATTGATCCGGTTGGCATCGAAAAGCGGTATGAACACATCCGCCGATGAAACCGTCTTTGGAATGAGCCCCAATTGCTCCAAGGCCGCCAGCAACCGATCGAGTCCAAGTGACGCGCCAATGCCAGGAAGATGCTGTTTGGTGTAAAGCCCAGTTAAATTGTCGTACCGTCCGCCGCTGCATACGCTGCCGATATTGGGCAGATCCCCTAGCACGGTTTCGAACACGACACCTGTGTAGTAATCCAACCCGCGAGCAATCGACACATCGACTTGATAAAATTCATCGTGGACTCCAGCCGCTTTCATCGCGCTACAAATCGTTCGCAATCGCTCGACTCCCTGCTGTCCAATTTCGGAACCTTGCAGCACTGTATCCAATTTCAATAGCATTTCGTCGGTTGAGCCTTGAATCGCCGCGAGCGCCAATACCTGATCGACTTGTACCGTACTTAAGCTAGCCACTTTTAACTCTTTGGTTACCTGATCGGCACCTACCTTTTCGATCTTGTCGAGCGCTCGCAGGATGGCGGTGCTGGAGCCTTGTAAATCCAATTGCTCAAGCAGTCCTGACAGAACTTGGCGATTATTGATTCGAATTTTAAAGCGATGAACTCCTACACTATGCATCAATTCGTGGATGACCAGCGCGGTTTCAATGTCGGAAACAACTCCTGCGGATCCGATGGTATCGAAATCGCATTGCACAAATTCTCGAAATCGACCAGCTTGCGGGGTTTCGCCACGCCACACAGAACCGATTTGGTATCGCTTGAACGGAGTGCCCAAGGCGTGGATGTGCTGAGCTGCGAATCTTGCCAATGGAACAGTCAAATCAAATCGCATGCCGACCGCTCGACCGCCTGCATCGACGAAGTGATACATTTGCCGATCGGTCTCATCAGAGCCCTTTCCGGTCAGCACCTCCAATAATTCGAGGGCAGGCGTGTCGATGGGGACAAAACCATACCGCCGATAGACATTGCGGGCGACTTCCATCAGCTTTTCGCGCGGGATCATGGCCGCCGGCAAGAAGTCGCGGAACCCCTTCAATGTTCTAGGTTCAATCAAAGCCATGAATAAGCTGTTTCCAGGAGGGAAAGTGTGGCCGATCGCTCCGCGATCGTTGCATCTCGAAACCCGCAGAACGCAAAGGTCGGAATTATAGCACGACGCGCAAGCGACCAAACCGTGTGCTAACGCACTTCGGCTGATCTAAAAACAAAGTTTGATGTACCACTAGAGAATCGGCAACAGCGAAGGTTCAGGGCTGCGAAGGGTCTTTGCATCCGAAGAATGGAAACGAGCTTCCATGTACTCGGCCACTTGCTCGGACGTTTCGAAGTACATTTCATAGACAGCATCCTCATCGAATTCGCAATTTGCAGTGGAATAGTCGCGGCAAATTTGCGGGCGGGTGTAGTAGATCCCGCACCGGTGGTCCGATTGCAAATGCTTACAGTCGGTGTGTACCAACAAATACCAAGTACCATCCTCGATAAAAACCGTCGCCCGATCGTGTAACAAATACCAGCGGATGAAGTCCAAATCTTGTTCGCACGTGGGAGCATCGATTGGCAACGCGAAATAGCGGCAACATTTAGCCGTGCAGTATTCGCAAAGAGAAGCCCCTTTTGGGACCTGTTCTCGCGTTGGCTTTTTGCCATCGATCGTTTTTGCAGGTAAAAGCTGGATCGGCTGGGGAATGGTGACGGTGCTCATAGGATAATATCGGTTGGTCCTAGCGACGAACGAGAGCTTTCGAGTTTGCCCCCTTTTTGCACTAGTTTGAACCAATTGCGACCATTGAGCAAGGTGCGATTCGATTGCTTTGTCAACATAATGCCCGAATGCATGCACAGAACTTCGTGCTAGCATTTATCAAACATACTAAATGTAGTACCACGTTTGCAATTAGCATGGGTTACGACTACTTTCCTGCCTATCTCCCCGCAGATTAGTACCCGTCACTAGTCAGCGAGAATGAGGGATCGGAATCGAGCAACAAGAGGTTGAGTTCCAAGCGAGATTGCAAACGAATGATTCGTTAAAGGTCTTAAGTCACTTCACGGTGCGCCAAGTTCCTTATCTGATTTAGAACGCTCGAAAGCATAGGATGGATTCCTGAGCTACCTGCCTAAATCGCATGCGAATCCGAGTTAGCATCGCTTACTCCATCTTCGCGTCACTCGCGGTTTGAAGTGCAAACCATTTTGATTTGCACCACCAATCGGACGATCCTCTCAATCATTTGCGACACGTCACTTTTCATTTAGGAGGATCCTATCGAATGAACCAACGGCCGCTCATTGGTTTGAATTGCGATTTTCGCGCCCCGAACCAAGGTACACCTGCTTACTGTTATCTTGCCGCAGGCTACTTTGACTCTATTGCTAACGCAGGTGGTATCCCAGTCTTGGTACCACCCACGACAGATCAATCCAGTCTAGAACAATTGCTGGATCGACTCGACGGTTTCTTTTTAGTGGGCGGAGGCGATTTGGATCCTCGTAACGATGGATACATGTTGCACAGCTCGGTACGACCTATGGAAGCACGACGCGAAGAGTTCGATCGAAGATTGGCTCAAGAAATCGCAAATCGCCAGTTGAGCTTGATGGCAGTTGGTGTCGGACTTCAATTGATCAATGTCATTCAGGGCGGCAATCTCTTTTATCACCTTCCGATAGATATGCCAACAGCCATACCGCACAAGGATCCACATGACCCAAGTCATCGACATTCCTTGGTGGTAGAGTCGAATTCCATCTTGGGACGTGTCTACGGTGAGGGAGAGATTCGCGTCAACAGCAGGCATCACATGGCCATCGACCGATTGGCAGATTGCTTCCGAGTCACAGCTCGATGCCAAGATGGAGTTATCGAAGGAATCGAAAGCAACAGCGACGATTGGTTCGTTGTCGGATGTCAATTCCATCCCGAGTCGACTGCTGCAAGCGCACTGGACATTCGCATTTTCGACGAATTCATCGAAGGTGTAATGGCGAAGACTGGCCAAGTTCAGTTGGCTGCCGCTTAGGCACGGGCCAAATTGAACCATGAAGCGAAATGTCTTGCAGTGGATGCAAGGTGCGTTGCACTGGGCATGGACGCCCTGTTTCGTTTTATGTATGGGGGTGTCGCTCTGCTACATCCATGCCGGGTCATGGAGCGACCCGGGCTACGTATTGCGTTCGAGCTGCGCAGGAACGAAAATGGCGAGATTAACTCAACGAGAGCTAACCTCGCCACAGGGGAAGGGAGACGAGGGCCGCAATGCGAAAACCGCAAGTGCGACCTACAATGTAAACTAGTTCGGTGGCGAATTCCTAGCAAAGTAATCTGTTGGAAATTGCTATCATGACTCTTAAATTCACACGAAAACCGATGCTCTGTATGGATTATATGGGTCTTACAGCACATCGAGGCAAATGCCGATTTTGGCTGGAAGTGAACCTCGCGGCAGTATTCGTTTTTGGTGTTGGCTGTGTTCCGCGGCTCGAAAAAGGCGCGGTTCTTTATTCTGCGGCGGATCGCGAGTATGTCACCCCAATCCTCGATGCATTTGAGCGAGCCAATCCCGGGACTGAAATCTCTCGCCAATTTGATGTCGAAGCATCCAAGACTTTGGGGTTAGTAACTCGTATTGAAAGGGAAAAGGATCGGCCTCGGTGTGACGTCTTTTGGAACAATGAACTCATCCATACGATTCGCTTGCAAAAACAAGGACTGCTTGCAATCCGGCGATGGAAAGTTCCTGACGCATGGCCAAAGGGCTTCAAAGCCAAAGATGGGACTTGGGTCGGATTTGCGGCTCGAGCGCGTGTACTGCTCGTCAACAAAGACAAATTACCCGATCCTGCAAGTTGGCCCAAAAGCGTCCTCGAACTAGCCGACAAAAAGTGGCATCACCGTTGCGGGCTCGCGTATCCTGTTTACGGGTCAACAGCCACACACATGGCCGTTATTGCTTCGCATGTAAATAAGCTGCTAGGCGATAGGAATGCCGATCGGGTTTACTTCAACCAGGATCGATCGCTGGATTGGCAGAGTTGGTCGGATGGATGGATTCAGCATTCGGTTGTTTTGGCCGGAAATAAACAAGTCGCATTGGCTGTTAGTAGCGGAGAACTGGATTGGGGGTTAACGGATACCGACGACGCCATTATCGAACG
>JAYVBW010000404.1:0-4512 GCA_043750255.1 Pirellula sp. | reverse complement strand
GATCGCGATCTTGTCAAACCTCTTCAAAATCGTCTCAAGAAGTTGTTTGAGGACAGGATTTATCTGAATACCAAAGTTGGCTCGGTTGCGGAAATCGACAATCAGATCGAGGTAACTTTCGAAGGGCCTGGCAAATTCGGTCACGAACGATTCGATCGCGTTTTAGTCAGTGTTGGCAGGCGACCTGTCAGTCAGGGACTTGGACTTGAAAACACCAGTGTTCAAGTTAACCCGCGTGGCTTCATTGTTTGCGACAAACAACAGCGGACTAACGATCCGCATATCTTCGCAATAGGGGACGTCGCTGGCGATCCGATGCTCGCGCACAAAGCCAGTCACGAAGCCAAAGTCGCAGTCGAAGTAATTCTCGGCAAACCAGCGATCTTCGACAAGGCCGCCATCCCCGCTGTGGTTTTCACCGATCCGGAGATTGCATGGGCTGGTTTAACGGACGATCAAGCGAAACGGGACGGACGCAAAGTCGACATTGAGATCTACCCGTGGGCTGCAAGTGGACGAGCACAAGCCATTGGCCGCACGGACGGTTTTACGAAATGGGTTGTCGATCCGGAGACGCACCGGGTGTTAGGTTGCGGCATTGTGGGCTCAGGGGCCGGAGAATTGATTGCCGAGGCGGTATTGGCAATTGAAATGGGTTGTGAAGTTCGCGATTTGACAGAGTCGATTCACCCGCATCCGACGCTCAGCGAAACCCTCATGAACGCAGGCGAAGTGCACTTTGGAACTGCGACCGAAATCTACAAACCGAAGCGCCACGCGTAGCATGTTTAACCGGCGCAGCCGCGGACTTCCCGACGCCCGCCTCCACAACGCCCAACGCTGACCGTTTAACCGGCGCAGCCGCGGACTTCCCGACGCCCAACGCTAGCGCGGGTTAAACAAGTCGCAGCCGCAGTTTACCCGAGCCTTCCCACCATCTCAACGCCCGCCGCTAGCGCGGGTTAAACAAGTCGCAGCCACGATTGTAAAACCGAGGAATTCTGGTAAACTTTCGCTTCGCTAAAACAGCGAAAAAACCCTGCAAAATCGCTAGCAAAACGCGAATTTCCCAAAAGGGTTTTTGATGCAGTTCGATTCTCTATTCCGAAATGGCTTCCCCCTGTGTCGAACGTCCCACCCGAAGATGATTTTGACGCCAATGATCCTGCTTCGCTGCCATCGGCAGGCGATGACAATTCCGCTGCCAAGCCTGGCGAACGGATGATCGAGGAATCGATCGAAAACGAACTGCGCAATAGTTATTTAACTTACGCTATGAGCGTTATCGTCAGCCGCGCATTGCCGGACGTCCGCGACGGCCTCAAGCCGAGTCAGAGACGAATCCTCGTCGCCATGCACGACCTGAACCTAACGCCGGGTGCCGCTCGTGTGAAATGCGCTAAGATCGCTGGCGATACTTCAGGTAACTACCATCCGCACGGCGAAGCCATCATCTATCCGACCTTGGTCCGGATGGCACAGGAATGGAACATGCGGCACTTGCTGATCGACAAACAAGGAAACTTTGGCTCTATCGCCGGATTGCCAGCAGCAGCCATGCGATACACCGAAGCTCGTTTGGCTGCTCCGGCAGCCATGATGCTGGAAGACATTAGACTCGACACAGTCGACTTCATCCCAACCTACGACGAACGTCGAACCGAACCAGTCGTCCTCCCCTCTAAATTCCCCAACTTGCTCGTCAACGGTGCGACTGGCATTGCCGTTGGTATGGCCACCAGCCTACCGCCTCACAACCTGCGTGAAGTCTGCGCCGCACTGATCAAAGTTATTGAAGATCCCGAAGTTTCGATTGCGGAAATTTGCCAAATCATTCCAGGGCCTGACTTCCCAACCGGCGGCATCATCTGCGGTCGATATGCCATTCGACAAGGCTACAACACAGGCCGCTCGACCATTGTTTTGCGTGCTCGGGTTGATGTCGAGGAAGGCAAAAAAGCCCGATTGATCGTTCGCGAAATTCCTTACCAACAGTTCCGTGATCGCGTCATTGAACGGATTGCCGATCTCGTGCGAAGCGAACGCATCAAGGGCATCTCCGCCATCCGCGACGAAAGCGATCTCAAAGAGCCTGTTCGAATCGTTATCGAAATCAAACAGAACTCCGATCCGCACGTCGTGCTCAATCAGCTCTATCAGTTCTCGTCGTTGCAAGAGTCCTTCTCGATCAACATGCTGGCGCTGGTCGATGGCAAGCCACGTGAACTGAGTATTAAGGAGCTGCTTCAAGAGTTCATTCGCCACCGTTTCACCGTAATTCGACGGAGAACTCAGTTCCTCTTAGCATCGGCTAGAAAACGAAAGCACGTTGTCGAAGGGCTATTGCTGGCGCTAGCTAATATTGACGAAATTATCATGCTGATTCGCAAGAGTCGCACGCAAGCGGAAGCGAAAGAGAAGCTGATGGGTGTCGAGTGCCCGGCAGCTATGATGGAACGCGCGTTGGGTGACCGTGGCTATACCGACTTCCAATTGGAGCGGGGCCGAGCGGAAGTATATCGACTCACCAGTGTTCAAACCGACGCAATCCTCCGCATGACGTTGGGCCAATTAGCTGGCCTGGAGCAAGAGCGACTCACCGACGAACACTCCTCGATCCTCAATGAAATTGAAAAGTTCCGCGTGATTTTGAGTGACCCGGCCAATATCTACGCCATCATCAGGGCCGACTTGGAGGAGATCTCTCGCAAGTTCGGCAATGATCGCCGAACCGTCATCGATGACGAGGAGTTAGGCAACTACAACATGGAGGATCTGATCACCGAGGAAACGATGGTGGTCACGATCTCGCATCAAGGGTACATCAAACGTATCCCGGCAACGACTTACCGAGCACAGAAACGTGGTGGCAAGGGTATCGCTGGCTTGCGGGCCGAAGAGGAAGATCCCGTCGAACATCTTTTCATCGCTAGTACTCACGCTCACCTGCTGTTCTTTACCAATCAAGGCAAAGTCTACTGGCAAAAGGTTTGGGAGATCCCTCAAATGAGCCGCGAGAGTCGCGGGCGAGCTCTGGTGAATCTACTCAATTTGACCCCGGAAGAAAAGATCCGCGACTGCGTCTCGGTACGCGATTTCAATCTTCCTGGTCACTTCCTCATGATGGCAACGAAGAAGGGCATCGTGAAAAAGACTGAGTTAGAAGCATACAGTCGCCCCAAGAGGGGCGGCATCATCGCGATCAAGTTGCGAGAGGACGATGAGTTGGTGGACGTTGTCGTTGCCAAACCAAACGACCAAATCGTTTTGGCAACCGCCAATGGCATGGCCATTCGATTCGCTGAAAGCAACGCTCGTTCGATGGGCCGAAATACGTCAGGCGTGAAAGGTATCTCTCTGAAAAAGGGAGACGAATTGGTTGGAATGGTTGTGGCCGATCCGACCGCAACTTTGCTTACCGTTTGCGAGCTCGGTTACGGAAAGCGGACAACTTTCGGACCCGGCGATGAAATGGCCGGAAGAGAAGTGGTCGCCGTGGAAGATGAAAATGCAGAGGACACCATCGCCGAGGAAGAAATTCCAGAGGAACCCGAAAACGAAGCGGAAGACTTCAACTCGGCCAACCGCTACCGTACGCAGCGACGCGGCGGAAAGGGAGTTATCGATATCAAGACGACCAAGCGAAACGGCCGCGTGGTTGGCATTGTTCCGGTCAGCGATCTCGATGAACTGATGATGATGACGGTTCGTGGCAAGATCCAACGCGTTGCGGCCAAGGACATCAGTGTCATCGGACGCAACACCCAAGGCGTTCGCATCATGAGCTTGGACGAGGGTGACACGCTCACTGCTATCGTTCGCGTTCCACCTGAAGATATTTCAGAGTTGGAAGCGGCAAAGCCGACTCCCGTGCCGGATGAAGGGGTTGCAGGCGAATCATCCAGTGAAACAACGATCGCGGAAGAAAAGGCATCGGATTCGACTGAGCCGTCCAATGACGACGAAGGTCAGAGCTGAGTGAGAACCAGTCCGTGAACGAAACTCAGCCTGATTCGTTGCTGATCTTGGTCTGCACTTACAATGAACGCGATAATCTCCCGACATTGTTTGAGCAGATTGAGGCTAGCGTGCCGAATGCGAAGATCCTGGTGGTCGATGATAATTCACCAGACGGAACAAGCGATTGGGTTGAACAGCAAAGGAAGCTGAAGCCGTCGATTTCGCTCATCCGTCGAAGCGGCAAGCTAGGGTTAGGGACGGCCATTCGTGCAGGCATGGAGTTTGCGATGGATCATGGCTACCAATGGCTGCTGAACCTGGATGGGGATCTCAGCCACAGCCCAAGTTCGATACCGGCGTTGTTGGTGCAGAAAGATAACTCTGACGTTGTCATTGGATCGCGTTATGTCGAGGGTGGCGGCATGGAGGGGTGTTCGTGGCGGCGTGTGTTTGTGAGTAAGTGCGCAAACGCTTATGCCAGACGAATCATCGGTTGGTCAGTGCGAGATTGCAGCAGTGCCTTTCGGCTTTACCGTGTAAGTTGTTTGAGAG
>JAYVBW010000403.1:0-1686 GCA_043750255.1 Pirellula sp. | reverse complement strand
AAATGGCCGGATGGAATTGCAGAAGCCGTAGATTTGGAAAAAGTTACCAGAGCTGCCGGTCCGGTCGGACGAAATAAAGCCAAAGTGGAACATGGTCTATACCGAAAACATTGCATACAGTGCCACGGAACCTCGGGCGATGGGATGGGGCCGGTTTCTGCCCTGCTGGCTCCCTATCCCAGAGACTTCAGACGCGGTTCTTTCAAATTCAAGTCCACGCCCATCGGAAAGAAACCAACCCATGCAGATTTGGTGCGAACACTTGAGAACGGATTGCCAGGCACGGCCATGCCCGCGTTCGGAACACTCAAACTTTCCAAAGAGTTTGCTGAGGATATCGATGCGCTAGCCCACTATGTTCGTTTCCTTGCTATTCGCGGAGAAGTCGAACGGAGGATCATAGCGGCTATCGTAAACGAAGAGGATATGACCGAATTGCCTTTCCAGATCGCATCCAAGATCGCAGACAGTTGGGTCGCCGCAGACTCTTTCTCAGTTAAACCACCCAAATTTGAACCACCTAAATTGAGTCTCGCAACAACTTCCGCAGAACAAAGTACATCTATCGAACGAGGCAAAACTGTTTTTCTAAGCGAACTGACCGCTTGTTCCAAATGTCATGGGATTGCAGGTGATGGCAAAGGAATTTCCCAGGACTTCGATGACTGGACCAAGGATTGGACCATACGAGCTGGCATCGACCCGACAAAAAAAGCGGAATGGAAGCCCATGAAGGAATTTGGAGCGCTCAAACCGGTAATCGATAGTTCAAGGAACTTGACATTCGGGGCATTCCGCGGGGGTGGTGCACGCGAGGATATTTACCTGCGAATCGTTCTCGGGATCGAAGGCAGTCCTATGCCAGCTATCGCTCGAAAAGTAAACGACAACCCAGGTATCACGGAAGATGGAATTCGTGATCTTGTTGAATTCATCTACTCACTCTCTGATTTCAACAAGCAAGGTTTTGGTAATGCTTCGGACAGGACCGTTTCGACAGGCAGTACAAAAACTGGTGACTCGGGGGCAATTCATGCGCAATCCAATTGATGCTCGTTCGCCATGGGTTTTTCGCTGGGCGATGCTGGTTACTTTCCTGACTTTTCCCCTGATTTGGCTAGGTGGATTAGTCACCACGCAGGACGCAGGTATGGCGGTTCCTGACTGGCCGGGTACCTTTGGCTACAATCTCTTTCTTTATCCAATATCAGCCTGGATCTATGGTCCATTTGACCTTTTTGTCGAACATGGACATCGATTGCTGGCCTCGATCGTGGGACTGTTCGCGATCGGTCTCTGTGTCGTTGCTTATCGGACAGAGAGTCGACGCTGGCTGGTCGGGACGTGTTTTTTTTTCCTCTCAGCAATCATTGCGCAAGGAGTTTTGGGAGGCGTTCGAGTGCTCTTCGATGCCCGAACGCTGGCCATGATACATGGATGTTCGGGGCCGTTGGTTTTCGCTTTGGGGAGTTTCATTGCTATGGCTTCCTCGCCCCGCTGGCACAAGGCACAACGCACGCCTGGCGGTAACGGCCTTGGACGCCTAGCGGTATTGTTGCTGGTCTTAACGGTATCGCAATTGTTCGTTGGTGCACATTTGCGCCATTCGTTGCCAACTTGGCTCCCTTCTTTTTTCATGTCGCTTGTACACACGCATCTGCTGATGGCAGCGATCATCGCATTCGC
>JAYVBW010000402.1:0-2826 GCA_043750255.1 Pirellula sp. | reverse complement strand
GGCCAAAGAACAGACGCAAGGCTCGGATTTTGAAAGGACCAAGCATCCCAAATATTGGATCCGTCGGCGTTTGTAGATTGCAAATAGTCAATCAAAATCTTGGGGCCTAGCTCTTGAAAATAGCCTCCTTGTTGAACGGTAGAAACGTGCCAATCGGTTTGCACGCCGGATGAAAGATGGGTCAAAATAGACTTGCTACTTGGGCTGCTGGCGGGCGATAGCCTAGTGTTACTGATACGAATCTTGGTTCCTGGAAAGCGTCGGTAGGCAAATTTACGTTTTTGGAATAATTGCGGGCAAAATTCTTCGCCGCTGATGCTGGTGTTGGAAATCAACATTGGGATCGCAAAAAGAGCGAATAAAAGGACCAGGATGACCACTATCGTTAGGCCGCGTACAGGGATATTTCTGTGATTATTTTCGGTCATGCTAGTCCTGGTTACGGTAACGATTCCGTGTTCGCCGCGTGATTAAGAAACGGAAACCTCAAAAAACATTTTCATTTTGAAAAATTCAGTATAATCTTTCCGATGGAGACTTGGCGAGATACGCGAGATACCGATGAGACGCATCATTCATGGACGGATCCAAAACCATGGCATTGGCACCTTTTAGAAGAGCGCTTGCAAACCAAGGTCATTGGCAGGTAACTTTTTGGACCTCGCCAACGGCTCCGAATGCGGGGCTTGCTTGGCAGCAGCGCTGGCGATTTGGAACGCGGACGACCGTTGGACAGCAAGGCAACGGAACTGCAAACGAGCAAAACGGTCAAGCGAAAATGTTGACCATCGATTTTGATGACCAAAGTACTGAGGTAAAGTGCCGCATCCTTGAAGCCATACTATTGATTGCCAAAGAACCCTTATCCGCTAGGAAGCTTGCAGCGATGGCCGGTTTGGCAGATCCAACTCAGGCGAGAACCTTGGCTCGTCGTCTAAATGAACAATATGACTCAAATCGGCACGCATTTCGCATTGAAGAAATCGCTGGAGGCATGCAGTTATTGACCCGCCCTCAATTTGCACCGTGGCTTAGACGGCTTGAACACGTGCCGGGCGAGGTACTGCTAAGCCAAGGAATGCTCGAAACATTAGCGATTGTGGCCTATCGTCAACCGTTGCTCCGTGCGGAAATTGAGGCGATTCGTGGCGTTACGTGCGATGAAGTGCTTCGCCAACTGATGCAGCGGGATATTGTCCGAATTTGCGGTCGCCAAGAGGACTTGGGACGCCCATACCTTTACGGCACTACGAAGCGATTCTTGCAACTCTTTGGCCTACAATCTTTAGATTCGTTGCCTAGAGCACAAAAAATTCGCTTGGCAGAAGCCGAAATTGCATCCAGACTTGCGTCTAATCCCATGTCAGCGCAAGATATCGATGGGAAACCGGACGAAAGATCGGTGCCCCCCAACTCGACTTAAGCTGAATACCATTGACCGACCAACAACAATGAGTAATCATGCTCCGTTCGAGTCCTAAACCTCTCAAATTCTATGACGCCATCGGAACGGTAGTGGTCACAAGCAGTTCGATTGGTACCATTGTAAAGAGTAAAGTGTATTGTTGAATTCTCCCGTCCCTATTCGTCGGCTCAAAAAAGTAAGGAGTCCACTGTGAAGATGACGCTAGCGGCTACCGAGTTGCGTGGATCATTGAAGTCCGAGTTATTGATTTGGAATTTGCGCTCGATTGAGCAAACCACCTCACCGGTTGTGATGGTGGATGAAGAATTTAATGAGGATGATGATGACGACGACTTTGACGACGACGACGATGATGACAAGGAGGATGATTCTGAAGACGATGAAATCCTAGATGACGACGACGATTTGGAAGAAGATGACGTCGAAGAAGACGACGTCGAAGAAGATGACGTCGAAGTCGATGATGATGGCGTTAAAGGCAAGAAGCCAAAGAAGAAAGACGGAATTGTTGAGGATGAGTGGGAAGAAGTCGGTGACGACGATGAAGAAGACGACGACGACGATGAAGACGATGAAGACGATTGGGATGACGATGACGACTGGGACGATGACGATGATGATGACGAAGAAGAAGATGATGACGAAGAAGAGTGATCGTTTTTGACCTAGATCTAATCGCAACTAAGATAAACCTAAGCCTCGTTCACATTTTCACGAACGAGGCTTTTTGTTTTGTCGCGAATTTGAATTTCCAGAGAGGCTTGGACTCCGCCGATGCCGAACGCAACTTGTTTTTTGGTCGCGTATGCGTTGGTGCTGTGCCTCGAACTAGGCCGCTGGGTAGGGCTGTCGCCGAGGGGCAAGTCATGGCTTATGAAGTTGCTCATTGCGACGACCGCGATCGGGCTAATCACACACACGCTTTACTTGCTAGACCGCGTTTTCCTGTCAGCAGCCTCCAATCAATCTTGGCGATTGGCATTCTCATGGCATGATTGGGGCATACTCTGCGCTTGGGCGTTAGCGATCGCT
Organism: Pirellula sp.; assembly: GCA_043750255.1. GTDB lineage: Bacteria > Planctomycetota > Planctomycetia > Pirellulales > Pirellulaceae > JBKCUI01. The sequence goes on along the minus strand of JAYVBW010000402.1, from coordinate 368 downwards.
TATGCATGGCTGCTTTTACGACGTAGTGAGAGCTGGATTGGATTGTTCGTTTTGCCGCTGCTATTAGCGATCATTGGAGGATCGATCTCCATCCCGAGCAAGCCGCTGAACCACGCCTCGTCGGCTAGCCTTTGGCGAATCGTTCACGGAATATCCATGACCTTAGGGACGATGCTCGTCTCGCTCGGTTTTGCGATGGCGATTATGTATTTGATCCAAGCATGGCGACTCAAGACCAAACGGGCCAACAAGGGAGTGCTGCGATTGCCTTCCTTAGAGTACTTACAGACGCTCGGAAGTTATTGCTTGCTGTGCAGCGCAGGCTCGATTGGCTTTGGTGTTGTCTCGGGCGTCATTATGAATTTGGT
>JAYVBW010000401.1:0-2934 GCA_043750255.1 Pirellula sp. | reverse complement strand
TTCTTCGAGTATCCGTTCGGAGACTTCGCCCAATTTAGGATTGTCTTTGATAGCTTTGACAAGCTTTGCGGAAAGATCGTCTAAGGAATTCGCTTGGAACAACGTACCCAAACAACGGCCTCCCTCAATCAATTGCATTCGTCGATGCAGCTCAGGAAATGCTCCGTGGTCCGGTTGAACATAGGGGGTGCCAGATGCAATCGCTTCCAAAAGGAATAGCCCCTTGGGTTCGGTGTAAGTCGTTGGCACGCAAAACAAATTGATTGAACTGAGAAACTTGGCTTTCTCATTACGATTGATGCTGCCGAGATATTCCCAGCGGTCGCCGAGTCCCGATCGATTCAGTTTAGCTTTTTGCTCATCCCAAAAGTCAGCGTGTTGGGAGCCCATCCATCCTGCCAATTTCAACTGAACGTGCTTTGCATCGGGCCGATCCGCGATTGCAATAAACGCATCTACCAATTGATGCAATCCTTTTTCAGGTGCCATGCGGGCGAGGTAGCCAATCGTGAAAGCCTCAGGGGAAGATTTTGCTCGGCCCATGTTTCGAAAATCAGTTACGTCGATTCCCAGTGGTATCACATGGATTTTGTTCGTTGGTATTTGCAACAATTTAGCCATTCGCTCTGCATAGTCATCCGAATGAATCAAAAAGCCGTCAATGTAGGGAACTAAACCTTGCATCAGTTCGATAGCCCTCGTTCGAAAATTGGCAGGCAACGAATCTAGAAAAATGTCGTCTCCTTGGAGAGTAACGTAGACACGGGTCGAGCCCATGCGTTTCACGTCGGGAATGCCACCGCCGAGCAACAAGTTGGTAAAGACCATAACGTCCGGCTGGATATCACGCGCAAGCCAATCGAGTAGTCTTTGGAACTCTTTGCGCTGTCGACCTTGGGTTCCACGCAGCATTGAGATCGTCAACGCCCCAAGCAAAGCGGGTGATGTCTTGCCCGCGTTCTTGGTGAGGGGATTGATGAGCCAGGATTGGTTGAGAACGCTATCGAGCCAACGTGGCATGTAGGCTAACCATGGCATTTTCTGTTGCAAGTAGACATTGACACCGCCCATGAAGATGCGATCGATGCTAACGTCTTCGTCGTCGGTGCGGATTGGGGTATATGTGGGAATTAGGATGCAGTCGTGCCCTAGTTGAATGAGCGATTTAGCTAGCGAGTTGTCGTGTAAACAGGAGCCACAAATCATTCCGGCTGCTCCGGCGGTAAGGTAAGCGATTTTCATAGTTGGTTCGTTCGACCTTTTCAAAACCATAAGGCAGGAAGACTTTAACGACTGCTTAGAATTTACAGCTGGGCATTGGAGAGATGGGTAGTCTATCCGCTCTGTAATTCAGCATGTGCAGCATGACCGTTGTAAACGAAAAAATTGACGTAAACCTTTATCAGCCATCATTTTTCAAAAAATAGGATGGCATGCTCAAGGGCATTTCATCGATTGGCCGATACCTTCCGTCAACGACGCATCTTACCTTGGTTGTACGTGCAGCCGAGAGGGAAAGATGTGATCCATTGAATTGCCGGTGACCCAGAACTGATCGAGTAACAGGAATACTCGACCGGCAACTATTGTGTTGTGACGAAGGGCTGAGGGGTCTTTCGAAACACGACGAAAAACGGAGAAATGTTAGCTTTACATGGAGGCTATCATTTTTGAAACGAGGCTAACGAAGTCAATGGCGGTGAGTGAAAGCTTATCGCACAATGCCACGCCAGTAGAGGGCGATTTCGGCGGCGACTTCGTGCGCCGAAACCGGTCTCAACTCAACCGTTCAAGTCGACTTGTGCACCATAGTCAGTGACAATATATACGTAGGGAGATTTGGCTCGATGAAAATGAATATTCTAGTAGGGTCGATTGTACTGAGCGCTAGCCTTTGTGGCCAAAGCTTTGGTGGTGACCTTTTGTCTCGTTTACTCGGTGGTCATGGTTGCGGAGCATCTAGCTCTTGCTGTGATACATCCGTTTGTGATCCATCCTGTGGAGCCGAAATGGCTGCACCCTGTGGATCTGGTTGTGGCGCTGGCCCAAGCTGTGGAGCCGAAATGGCTGCACCTTGCGGCTCGGGTTGCGGAGCAGCTCCAAGCTGTGGCGCAGAGATAGCATCGTGCAATTCAGGCAATTCGTGCTGTGCACCTCGCACGCCAATCCTTTCGCATCTCAGAGCTAAGCTTTGTGGTCTGAAGAGCAGGCTTGCTTGCAGATCTGCTTGTGCACCAAGCTGTGGCGCTGAAGCATGCGATCCATGCGGAGCACCAGCATGCGGCGCAGGCCCAAGCTGTGGCGCTGAGATGGCACGATGCGGATCAGGTTGCGGATCAGGTCCTAGCTGCGGCGCTGAAATCGCTGCTTGCGATCCTTGCGGAGCTCCATCTTGCGATAGCGGATGTGGCCACAAGCGTGGAAAGCATGGTTTGCTGGCTAAGATTTTCAAGTGCAAAAGCAACAGTTGCTGTGATGCACCTGTAAGCTGCGATTCGTGTGCACCTTCGGGTTGCAACTCGTGCGGCAGTACAGCACCAGCGGCTGCTCCAATGGCTGCTCCAGCACCAGTGGTAGATCCACATGCTTATATGAACACCAAGCGTCATGTCATTCAAGCAAGCAGCACCCGAATTCGTTAATTTCGAATTCTGGACAGCTTGTCGTAAGACATGGACTAATAAAAATCGGCTCGTCACGAATTGTGGCGGGCCGATTTTTTTTTGGAATAGCATGGTTAATCCGCTTCGCGGATTTATCAGTCGTATCGAACTATTACCGTCAGGCATTCCCATGCGAATCCATCCATCCGATTTCATTGACCTACCTACTGCATTCGGAACGATGCGAACCCACCTTTTTCGTCCCACTGGAACTGGCAAGTATCCGGCGGTTGTGCTTTTTTCTGAAATCTATCAGATGACAGGTCCAATT
>JAYVBW010000400.1:0-3880 GCA_043750255.1 Pirellula sp. | reverse complement strand
TTGCCAGCGAGTTCGCGCCATTGCTGATGAAACAAGTTGTTTCACCGGTACAGTGGGAGAGCACCCTCCGAAATCTATTGGCCGCTGGGGTGGATCAATTTTATGAAATCGGTGCTGGCCGAGTGTTGGCCGGAACGCTAAAGCGAGTCGATCGCAAAGTAGCTTGTGAATGTATTGGCGATTAGCCTTCTTGATATGAAAGTAAACCATGTCTATTAATTCATTGGGATTGTCAGCAGACCTTTCTGGCCAAATTGCACTGGTGACGGGTGCTTCCCAGGGACTCGGACAAACGGTCGCGGTTCGGCTGGGCGAAAATGGCGCCAAGGTGCTGTGTATTGCTCGCAATGCCGACAAACTGGCTGAGACAGTGGCGCAGATCCAGGCTGCGGGGGGTGAAGCAGTGGCAATCGCATGTGACGTTACGGATCGAGTATCGATTGAAAAACTGTTTGAGCAGATTGAGAATGATTACAAGAGGCTGGACATAGTTGTCAATAACGCCGGGATCACTCGTGACACGTTGCTGCCGAGGATGACGGATGTTCAGTGGGACGAAATTATTGCCGCCAACTTGACCAGTTGTTTTCTTTTTTGTCGGGGCGCAACGCGAATCATGATGGGTCAGCGTTATGGTCGAATCATTAATATGTCGAGCGTTTCTGGGTTGATTGGCAATCCCGGGCAAACGAATTATTCCGCAACGAAGGCAGGCATGATCGGTTTCACTCGTTCACTGTCCCGTGAAATGGCGAAGCGCAAGATTACGGTCAATGCAGTGGCCCCAGGCTTTATCGAGAGCGATATGACTCGTGCGTTGGGAACAGCGGTAACAGATGAGGTCAAGAAGCGAGTCCCAGCCAATAGACTCGGAACAGCGGATGACGTGGCGGCATGTGTATTGTTCTTGGCGAGCAAAGCGGCAAGCTACGTGACCGGCCAAGTGCTGACGGTCGACGGCGGCATGACAGGCTAAGTAGGTTCCTGCCTAGCGGGCGGACCTTGAGCTCCTGAAATTCCACCCGGTCGGCGGGTACTACTTTGAGGTCAAATCAAATGCCTATCGAGTCTTCTTCAAGCATAGCGGTCTCCCCAGTTCGCATTGGCCCGCACCTGTGTGGAGATTCGCAGAAATTGCTTTTGATCGCAGGGCCATGCGTTATCCAATCGCTAGATCTTTGTCTGGAGATCGCAGAATCAGTTTATGCAATCTGTGAGCGGCTCGGTGTGAATTACGTTTTCAAAGGATCTTTTGACAAAGCGAATCGAACGAGTTCCGCCAGTTTTCGTGGGCATGGCATCGATCATGGTTTGCACGTTTTGGAAAAAGTCCGACAGAAGATCGGTTGTCCAGTTACCACGGACGTGCATCTGCCAGAGCAAGCGAACGCGGTTGCCCAGGTCTGTGATTTGTTGCAAATACCAGCTTTTCTGGCCCGCCAAACCGATTTGCTGGTCGCGTGTGCAGTGACAGGAAAACCGTTGAACGTCAAGAAAGGCCAGTTCATGGCACCTGGCGACATGAAGTATGTTGTCGAGAAAGTAAAATCGAGCGGTAATGGCGGCATAATGCTTTGCGAACGAGGAACGTTTTTCGGGTATGGACGGCTGGTCAACGACATGAGTGGATTGCCGTTAATGCGATCCATGGGGGTTCCGGTGGTTTTTGACGCAACGCATTCGGTGCAGCAACCGGGAGGACTAGGGGGTGCCACGGGTGGCAATCGAGCCATGGTGGAGCCTCTCGCCAGAGCGGCGGCAGCGGTCGGAATTGATGGCGTTTTCTTTGAGACGCATCCGCATCCAGACGAAAGCCCCAGTGACGGACCGAATATGGTGCCGCTGGATCAGTTCGAAAAAGTTTTGGAACGAGTGCTTGCGATTTGGCGAACCGTAGCCGCCTGGAATACGTAATTGCCATACAATTAGCGACACGAGCTAGCAGGACGGCGAAGCAGGGCTTCGAGGACTGGCATTCTCAAGCCGGAGCTTGGGAACGAAAGAAGCCGATCGGTGGAGTTCTTCCAGAAGTATAGAATTAAAAATGCGCTCATGGGTTCCACTGGCAATGCTTGTTTGCTTGATAGGTTGTGAGGATGAAAACAACAAGCGAATGCAAGCGATCCAAGCTAGGCAAACGCAGGGCAAGGAGCGTCGCGATTCGATTCGGGAGGCTTTTCGGTATTTGCCTCAAATGATTCGAATGGACCGTACCGCTGCCCTGAGAGAGATTCGATACCAGCTCAATACTTGGTCGAAAAGTGTAGTTGAGCCAGATTCATGGAAGTCGGCCAGTTTGCTCGAGTCGATATCAGGGCCGCTACGAACGATCGATTTTTCAAAGCGGATGACCAAGCTCGAGTTTGGAGAACCCGAATGCGAATTCTTGATGCAGTGCCAGATGATGAAAGAGGTCGGCAGGTGGGTGATAGAACGTCCCTACCGCGATCCCCTTTTCAGTCCGTGGCTGAAACAGCAGAAAAGCGTTTTGCCTGCGGACGATTGGAATCAGTTGGAGTCCACTCTGAAATTGTTTGATTGGACGATTTGCAATGTCGGCATCAATGGTCAAGCCAAGGATGCATTGCGATTGGTCGCCAACTCCGAATTGCCTATCAATGACAATTCACCCATCTATCGGCAGTTACCTTGGCAAACCATGATGTTCGGGCGGGGAGATACCTGGGAAAGAGCTAGGGTATTTACGCAACTAGCATTTATTCAGGGGATCGATTGCGTTGTGTTAGCGTTGCCGAGTTTAACGGGAGCGACCGAAAATGCCTCGTTGCGTTTGTGGTGCGTCGCAGTTCCGATCGGGGGCGAGCTATTCCTATTCGAACCACAGTGGGGGCTGCCAATACCAAGTCAAGCGGGGGACGGCATTGCCACACTTCGAGAAGCCAAAGAGAATCCCGCCGTGTTGCGTCGAGCGAGATTGCCGGGCCGTTTTGATGAATACCCTGTCGTGCAAGCGGATTTAAAAAGTCTCGTTGGGCTCATGGATGTCGAACCCTTTGCGGTAGGTCGAACGATGCACACAATGGAGCGATCCATTGCGGGTGACAATCGGGTTCGACTCAGCATGGATGTAGACTCGTTCGAAGAGAGGCTTGCGAAAATCGATCCGGCCGTTTCTGTAAGGTTGTGGAATGTTCCGTGGCTTGCTCACGTTTACAACCAGTCCATGCGAGAACGGCTCAATGAAAAGTCGCCATTCTCATTGGCGTATGTGGAAGCGTTTGGATCATTTATTATGGACACCCCCATAAGCCGAGCGAGAAACCTGCACTTCAAGGGCCAGTTTGAGAATACAGTCGATGCATCGGGTGCATTGCGTGCGTATATGGATGTCCGTGTCGACGAGCAAACATTAAAGGATCTGCCGTACGATCGCGAAATTCAAGCAAGACTGAGTGTTATCAAACAGCCGACCGAACCGCTGGAAAATTTTCAATTTAGGATAGCTCAAGCACAGAAATTCTATCGACGCTCGAAATTCGACGTTGCAATGTTCCTCGCGATGTTGAACAACGATTTGGGTAAGCTGGATACGGCAAATGACTGGCTGATGAAGCGATTATTGGAGATTCCTGGCACAGAACATTGGCATGCTCACGCCCACTACTTGTTGGGTCGCAATTTTGAGCAGCAAGGTGATAGGGCAGCTGCCATCAAGGAATATGAATTCGGAAATTCGCCACAGGCAGCAGGGAATCGGATTCGCATTCGAAAGATCCAGGCAGCAACTGCCGCTCCGGCAGAAAAACAATAAAGTTGCATCTAGTGCATAAAAAAAACCCGACTTAGTTTGCACTAAGCCGGGTTTCTCTATTTTGAAATCTGGTGGTTGTCACGGTGGTTGTTGACACAGCCACAGCTA
>JAYVBW010000399.1:0-8585 GCA_043750255.1 Pirellula sp. | reverse complement strand
GGCAGGAATTCGTTCCTTGGCTGTTTTCAGCCCGATCCACTATCAAGAGCTTCCTGAATTGATCATGGACTATATTTGTTCGCTAACGGGCAAGAGTCCGTCGACGACCGGAGCGGGCAGTGAGGGTGCACTCACCAAAGGCCCATTCAATGCGCTCAATATGGTCTACGACTTAAACACGTCCATTGTCAGCATGATTCTCACTGGACTCGGCGGCTTTAGCACGGCTGCTGGACACATCGGACCCGAGATCGAGGTTGGGCATGACATCAGTATGTTCGTACCAGAAATCTGGTGCCGCCTGCGTCCAGACGAACGCGAACCGCAATTCTTAATGCGAGAAGGGCTGCTCGAAAAAATCGAGGACTTTACGCACAACGGCCTAACGATACCAGCCAGTCGACTCGGCTATCGGATCACGGCTAGATTCGTTCGCCGCTACTTTGGTCGCGTGTTTGACAATCCGAGTAAGGTTTTTGATGAACGGATACTGTGCCCCGAAAAACAAGACCTCGAATCTTTCGCCGACGGCATTTTGTACATTGCTGAAGCGCAAAAACGAGTCGCAGAAATCTATCTCATCGATGGAAGTTTCAAAATTGCGTGCCCACCGTTGCAAGCAATACTGAAGATAATGGCTGAAGGAAGCTGGAACGGTTTGGGACTAAATGCACCTGAAGTTCGCGCAATGTTCACACGCGAGAATTTGGAAACGAGCCATTGGTATGCCGCCCGGTTAGCAGCGAAACAGAGGGTGGACCAAAAACTCTGGCAACGGCACGTGGAGTATTTGACCGAGTACTGTAGTCGGCCCACGCACTCGGCAGTAACAAAGCGATTGAGCTTACTGGCCCGACTCGAGCATGCAAAGTCTCAACTTGCACTATGCACTCGCCCCGAATATCGGGACACGCTCCAAGGAACATTGGGAGTCGATCCATCTCTCTAAGCAAATAGCAGTGCCTACTCGGTGTCTGACTTGCTCTAGAAAGCTAATATGGCTAGGCAATGCGCAGTAAGAATCGTTAGCAGAAATAAACGCATTCGGATATAATTTGTTCCGGATGCTACACAATTGTCACCCGTGCCGGAAGCCTGTTCATGTCATCTTCAATCACTCCGAGCGACAGTCAATTACGTGCTTACGCGTCAGGTTTGCCCCCCATTTACAAATCCGTGATGCAGGCATTTCGCGATGCCTCTCCCGAAAGGAGATTTGGAGAAGCAATGCTGGAATCCAGTCTCCGAAGTTACGTGAAGAACACAGGTGGCGTAACTGACGAGCAGTTAACAGAAGCGATTCGGCAACTTATTTCACATGAATTTGTGACCCGACGCCAACTTACAACTGATTCTTGGCTTTCGATGCTTTCTTCGGTTAATCCTTTAGGATTCCAATACGTCTATGGAATGCATTACCTTGTCGCTCCAACTCAACTAGGCGAAAAACTGATAGAAGCCATTACAGGAACGCCGACTCCGATACCCGTTGTACCTCAATTGCCAATGCCGTCTTGGGTAGGACAATAGGGCGACTACTTTGACTTGGCAAATCGTTTCCTATCCAATATGTACGCATCATCTTTTCATGTCGCATTGTAGAGAAGATGCGGGAGAGCTTGTTTTACCTGTCTATGACAGGTTGCTACTTCGTGGTGTTTCGCCTTGGCTCGATCATCATGACTATCCCTTGGGGCCTACTTCTGTCCAAGCTCTCCAAGATGGGATTTTGAAATCAAGGCACGTTGTTTTCTTCATTACTCCATCGATGCTAAACGTGGCGAGAGGATGGTGCGTCGTTGAGTACACGCTTTCGCGCATACTGCAGAACAATCTGCAACGCAGTTTGGAGATGTCACATGTGGTCTTACCACTGTTCTTTGTGGACCGCAATGACCCTCTACTAGCCCGGAGTGTGTGGCGGGATCTAGTCGAACGAGGTGGCTTCTTTGCACCAGGTGCAACCAGTTCAAACACTGTCGAGTGGGCCGCAGATCAGATAATAAAATTCCTTGTAAACGAGCATAAACATACAGAGTTTATCTCGCAATTGTTAAGACAAGTTCCGTCGTATGCCCGCATGATGGAAGAACCGGGATTGATTGAACGAGTAACGAACGTGCAGCCCGAGCCTCTATTTTTTCTAGGGACTGATCCAGACTCTAACGCGGCCACTAATACGTAACCGCGTCCTTTCAATTGCATTGTATAAAAACGAAGTGAGCGCGTCGGATATCACTCCGATGCGCTCACGTTTGGCCATTGTCTGTTAGTCAAAATTACTTTTTGACTTCGAACTCGGCGTCGATTGCGTCGTCGTCGCTTGGGCTCTTGTCAGGTTCGCTGGCTGGGGCTGGTCCCGATTGAGCACCTAATGTCGAACGGAACGCTTGAGCCGATTGATCCAGCTCCATCGTCGCTGCTTTGATTGCGGCAGCGTCATTCGCAAGAATCGCATCGCGGGCCTTCTTGATCGACTGCTCAAGCGGTTCACGATCCGAATCGCTCAGCTTCTCACCCTGGTCCTTAATGGCTTTCTCGAGACCGTGAATTGTATTTTCAGCTCGGTTCTTGGCCTCCGCAGTCTCCACAAACTTACGATCTTCATCGGCATGTGATTCAGCGTCCCGTCGCATCCGCTCAATCTCGTCTTTGCTCAAGCCGCTCGACTGTTCGATCTTGACGCTCGATTGCTTCCCCGACTTGAGATCCTTGGCCGATACATTGAGAATACCGTTTTGGTCGATGTCGAACTTGACCTCGATCTGCGGGACGCCACGGCCTTGAGCATCAATGCCTTCCAGGTTGAACTGGTCCAACAAACGGTTTTGCTGAGCCATCTTGCGCTCCCCTTGGAAAACACTGACGGTCACCGCAGTCTGTCCGTCCGCAGCAGTGGAAAACGTTTGTTTCTTTTCGACTGGAATGGTAGTGTTGCGTTCGATGAGGGCTGTCAATACTCCACCTTCCGTTTCGATACCGAGCGTCAGCGGTGTTACGTCGAGCAGCAGAACGTCACGTCGATCGCCCGACAGAACTGCACCTTGGATCGCCGCGCCCACTGCCACCACTTCGTCTGGGTTTACTCCTTGGTGAGGTTCCTTGCCGAAAATGTCCTTGACAATTTGTCGAACCTTGGGAACGCGAGTCGATCCGCCAACCAAGACGACTTCATCGATATCCGATGGCTTCATCTTAGCGTCTTGTAGGGCTTGCAATACTGGCTTGCGGCAGCGTTCGATCAAATCATCGACGAGTCCTTCGAATGTGCTGCGCGTGATCATCATCTGCAAGTGCTTGGGACCTGTCGCATCCGCCGTGATGAACGGCAAGTTGATGTCGGTCTGAGGTAGGCTACTGAGTTCCTTTTTTGCCTTTTCGCAAGCTTCTTGCAAACGTTGCAATGACATTGGTTCTTTTCGTAGATCCAAACCGTTGTCCTTGAGAAATTGGCTGGCAACGTGGTTGACCAAAGCTTGGTCAAAGTCGTCACCGCCCAGGTGCGTGTCGCCACTGGTACTAATCACCTCAAAGACTTTGCTGTTGTTCTCATCGTCGTTGCTCATCGCAACTTCGAGGACCGATACGTCAAACGTGCCACCACCCAAGTCAAATACGATGATCTTTTGATCTTTCGTCTTGTCCAGGCCATAAGCGAGTGCGGCCGCAGTGGGTTCGTTAATGATGCGAGCTACTTCGAGGCCAGCGATCTGGCCAGCATCTTTAGTCGCTTGTCGTTGAGCGTCATTAAAGTACGCAGGAACCGTAATGACTGCCTTGCTAACTCGATGTCCAAGATAAGACTCAGCAGCTTCTTTGAGCTTGCGGAGCACCTTGGCGGAAATTTCTTGCGGAGTGAATTGCTGATCGCCTATCTGAACTTTGACGTATTCGTTCGCACCGCCAACGATCTGGTAGGGGACAATCTTCTCTTCGGATTCAACTTCGGAGTGACGTCGCCCCATGAATCGCTTGACAGAGGAAATTGTCCGACGCGGATTGGTAACGGCTTGACGACGGGCCGGTTCGCCTACGATCGTTTCACTTTTATCCGTAAAAGCGACGACGCTAGGGGTCAGTCGATTTCCTTCTGCATTTGGAATCACCTTGACTTCGGTTCCTTCCATCACAGCCACAACCGAGTTGGTTGTTCCTAAGTCGATTCCAATAATTTTTTCGCCTGATGCCATGATTGATTCCTCTGCGTTAGGATGTAAGCGGTGAGTTGCGATTGCTTTTTTTTGGTTTTTTGGTAGCCGCGGATGACTACGCGGCCCCATAATGCAACTGGTGTGCCAACAGATTCCCGAAAATGCAATAAAACAACTCAAACCATTGCCGCTTATAGGGTTACAACGGAATTGTCTTTTCTACAAGTCCGGCTGCTACTCAAGTTTCGGGTGGTAGAACGCCAATTTGACAGAAATAATGATCCGCCCTTAACATCCCCCAGGTTCAGGAGTTAGGAATTGCTCGACAAAATAAAGGAAATCGACTCGCAGATACTGGCTTTGGCTAAAACCCGTTGCCAGCTTCTTTCTCAATGGCAAGAACAGACACCGAAAAATGACGGGAGTTTCACTTCTCTGCGAGCTGCCCAAGCTGCCTCCATTGAATCGGCAGCAGACGGCTTTGAGGCCCAGTTACAACGATTCGTTGCCGGTTTGACCTTCCAGACTGCGATTCGCCGCAGTTCGATTGCATACCTGGGCCCAGAGTTTTCGTATTCCTATTCTGCGGCCGCAAAGTACTTTGGCGCCATCGACAGCTTGCAGGCAGTTAACACGATCGGTGCCGTATTCGAGGAAATCGCGAGCTCGCATTCAACCTACGGCGTGGTGCCAATCGAGAACTCAACCGACGGGCGCATTGTGGATACGTTGACCATGTTCATTCGCAAGCCGATTCGCATTTGCGGTGAAGTCCTGCTGCCGATCCACCACAACTTGCTCGCAAATTGCGATCGCAAAGACATTCGCGAAGTCTACAGCAAGCCACAAGCGCTCTCACAATGCCGAGGCTGGCTAAGTAGTCACTTGCCGGACGCTCGCTGGGTCGAAGTGGCAAGCACAGCTCTTGCCGCCAAGATCGCATCGACAACTCCCAACGCTGCAGCCGTCGCATCGCGCGAAGCTGGCGTCCATCATGGCCTGGAAATCATCGCGGAGTGCATTGAAGACAATCCAGACAACGTTACGCGGTTTGTAATTATTGGCGAGGAACTAGTCGCTGCGACGGGCGACGACAAGACATCGCTGATGTTCCAAGTGCCTCACCAACCCGGTGCGCTGGCCGACGTTATGGTAATGTTGCGAGACAACGGATTAAACTTGACGTGGATCGAATCATTTCCCGTGCCGGGCAAATCCAACGAATACTTTTTCTTCGTAGAATTAGAGGGGCACGAGTCGCAACCAAAAGTTCGAGCAGCTTTGAATTCGCTTGCCAAAACTGCATTACGGCTGGATTTTTTGGGTTCGTATCCGAAAGCCCGCAACTAGAACTCTGGCTCAATGGATGCAGACATGCTGCCTGTCGACTTCTTGCTATAGGGATCCAACCCAAAAGCACGGATTTGATCTCGCTTGAGTTCCGCATGCTCTAGTGTTGTCGTCGTGCAAACAGCGCGACCGATTCTATCCACTTCGTCCGCAATCTTTCGACCCTGTGTCGGTGAAAGATAAAACAAGTTCTGCATCATCTCGATTACATACTCGAAAGTATGCTCCGGATCATCCCAGAGAATGACATGGTATCGAGGTTGCTTCTTGGCTTTCGGCGGTGTGTTCTTTGGGCGAACGATGGGTTCTGCGACGGCAGAGTTGGATTCGGACATTTTTGTTTGCCTTGCGTATTGGTGTCAGTTCGCAATGCCAGAGTCTAGATAATGGGGGTTACGTTGCAACGTTGTGTGCTGAAAATCATTACTACCGGCACACCAAACAAATTCGCTACAACTCCGATGTTATATTGTAACGCTATACTGGGTAGTCTTTGCAAGAACAAATCGTACTAATCTTACAATCCGACATGACAGATTTTTCCACAATCGATCGCTTCCTTCAGAACAACCGTCAAAGTCACTTGCCTCTCCAAGTGAAATTCCTAATCGAGGGCCAAGAAAAGAATGCAAGCGAGGTGCTTCAAGCAAAGCTCTCCGAAATCGCCGACCAGATCGCATGTGAAGTGATCGTGATATCCGATTCATCGCAATATGCCAACACAGCCCGAATGAAAAGTTTTGTTTAGAAGATTATTACCGCAGTATCCGCGCTAGCAGCAGACTATGGCACTACCTGGCCAGTAGCGAATAGCCGGCCAGTAGCGAATAGCTGGTCCAGTAACGTAAAGCCACACTATTCGTTGGTCATGTCAGCGTTTCAAACAATCAGGTGTGCGATTAAAATAAGCTTTAAATGCGAACCAGACTAGGCTGAAGTCTCACCAAGGATGTAGTGAACAAACTTGTTGATTTCCAAACCATTGGTCTTGGCGTATTGGCCCACACTTTGCTTGTCATCTTTTACAAACGCCTGGTCAAGCAGAACTCGTTCTGCAAAAAATTGCTTCAAGCGGCCTTCGACCATCTTGTCGACGATCGCTTCCGGCTTGCCTTCTTTGAGTGCCAAGTCGCGAAGAGCGATCCGTTCTGCTGCGACAACCGCAGGGTCAAGTTCGCTGGAGGATAAAGCCGCTGGGCGCATTGCAGCGATATGCATTGCGATATCTTTGGCCGCCGAGTCGTTGCTACCCTTGAGAGAAAGCAAAACGCCTGAAACGGTCGTTGCATTATGGCTGTAACCGCCGCTGGCGCCGTCAATGCGTACCATGCGACCTAAGTCGAATCGTTCTCGAATTCGATTGAAGAGCTCGTCTCGCTGTTCGCCAACAGTCATTCCAGGCTTGGAAGGTGAAGGTTGTTTGAGCAACTCTTCATGCGTTTTCACATCGCTCTTTGCAAGGGCTTCCGCGAAATCATTTGCCAACTGAATGAACTCAGCATGACCTGCAACGGGCGCGCTTTCACACTTCAATTCCACCATAGCACCAGCGCTTTTGTCGCTGCCGGAAAAAAGTCCAAATCGCCCAAATGCCGTTTCGCGATCCGCTCGCTTCTCGCCAAGCTTGATGCCTTTCTCACGCAAAATCGCAATCGCCTTTTCTTCATCGCCACCGCCTTCTACAAGCGCAGCTTTGCAATCCATGAGGGGCAAACCAGTTCTTTCGCGCAGCGCCTTGACTGCTGCAGCAGAGATTTCTGCCATTTCTAAAACTCTCCTAATATCAATAGTCAACTGAAAATATGTATCTAGAAACCAAAGAGAATTCGAACCCAGGGTAAGGTTCGAATGCAGGGTGCTAATTCTTGCTACTGCTGGCAAGCAAGCAGTGGTATTTGCACACGTATCGTAATGACAATGGACAATTAGGCCATGTCTTCGGCTTTGGCGACCATTTCACTGGTCGGGTCTGGCACATTGCCCATCGTTTTGAGCAGTTCTGGGTTCTCAGCTTTCCCTGCCAATACGGCGTCAGCCAACTGCTTCATGATCAAATCGATCGAGCGAATACCGTCGTCATTACCAGGGATTGGCAAATCGATCTGAGTGGGATCGCAATCGGTATCGATCAAAGCAACCGTTGTGATGCCCAACGATTTGGCTTCACGAACCGCGTTCTTTTCCTTCTTTGGATCGACAATGACCAAGCATTCAGGTAGCCGATTTAAGGTACGCAGACCATTCAAATTGCGATAAATCTTGCGATACTCGCGATTCAAAGACGATTGCATCTTCTTGGAGTACTCGTTGATCTTTTCGCTATTCATGATGACTTCGAGTTCTTCCAGTCGGCCCATTCGATCGCGAACGGTTCGGAAGTTTGTTAAAGCTCCACCGAGCCAGCGTTCACTAACAAACGGCATTCCGCATCGGGTCGCTTCTCGCTGAATAACTTCTGAAGCCTGTCGCTTAGTACCAACGAACAGAACGAGCGATCCTCCATTGGCTACCTGATTAAGGTATTTCTTGGCTCGCAACATACCGCGAAGCGTTTCGCGAATGTCGATAATGTGAATCAGATTCTTGCGCCCATAGATGTACGGTTCCATCTTGGGATTCCAGCGGCTCACTCGGTGTCCGAAGTGCGCACCGGCTTCAATCAGTTTTTGTACGATCTCGTTGGCCATGAGTTCTCCTCTATTTTTTATGCGTCCAAAGCAATGCTAACAATCGATTGGCCGTCGATCATGCACAGGAATCAAGGCGGCTTTTCAGCCCGGCTTGACGTCCTTCTGCCTATTGAGGAACGCGGATTTCCAAATGCACACCACTTGACGTAGCCTCAATGGCCACAAAAGCCATGCGAATGCTCTTTCGGGACGGGAAAGGGTAGCGGTAAAGGGTGTTGGCCGTCAATCGAAAACCGGAAATTAACTCTGTGGCACACTCTCCTAAGCGTGATTCAATACAAATCAGGAAACGGAATAGTGCATAAAAAAAACCCGACTTAGTTTGCACTAAGCCGGGTTTCTCTATTTTGAAATCTGGTGGTTGTCACGGTGGTTGTTGACACAGCCACAGCTA
>JAYVBW010000398.1:0-3978 GCA_043750255.1 Pirellula sp. | reverse complement strand
CGCTTCTCCACTGTGTAAGTAACCGTTCGGCCAGCAATCGCTACTTCAATTTCATTTTGAATGTTTTCGACGCTAATGCCGAATCGAGCTGCTGCCTTTCGGTCTATGTCGATTTGGAGGTAGCCTTTTCCCATAATGGGTGCAGCGACAACATCTCGCGAACCGGGGATCGGTTTTAAAACTGCCTCAATTTCCTTGCAGACTAAGTCGATTGTCTCGAGGTCAGGTCCGAAAACTTTGACTCCGATGTCAGTCCGAACTCCCGTAGAGAGCATTTCGATCCTGTTGATAATGGGTTGCGTGAAAATGTTACTCCAGCCAGGAACTTGGAGCGATCGACCCATTTCATCATCCACTAAATCTCCCTTCGGACCGGTTTGCCGGCGCCAAAGGAAAACGCCATTCCTGAATTTCTTCGTCATTTCGTCACGCAATCGGACGAAAGGCGAGCTACTGTCTGCAAAGAAGTTAGTCGACCGAGGATCTGCAGACGGTTGGAGTTGTGACAACCGTGAAGCGTCCGCAAAAGAGATGGATTCATGCGAATGAACGACTTCCTTCAGGAGGTCATTTCGTTGTGCGGCTCGGACAATTTCCTCAAGAGAATAGCTTGCAAATGCCTCCGAACCATAGTCGAAGAATTCCCAATTGAGAATTTTGACGCGTTCCCGCCACAATCGTATCCGTTCATCACTTAGGATGCGCAATAGGTTCGAAGCAAAGGTCGGGCGAATAGCACCGAACAATTCCTTTAGTCCTAACCATACCGATCCTGCCGCCGAGTCTTTTACTTCTAATGCCGAGACGGTGTCTTGTAGGTGACCATTCTCTTGGAGTCGACGAGCAAATTCATGCACAAGTTCAGAGATGACTTCGAGTACAGGAGATTCAGACAGCCCTTTGCCGAAACGCATGCTGAATTCGGCAGTCAACTCTTCAAATGGAAGTTTTTGCGATGGATCCGCTTGAAGTGCACCGCTCCTTTGCCATTTTTCCAAACAATCCTTCAGGGCAAATCGCACCAGTTGTTCACCGAGTACGTGTTCGAATTCCGAATAACGAAGCATGGACAATTCTCTAAGCGTTTCATCGAATCGTTCGATCGCTTTTTGTGCCGCGTCATTGACAAGGGTACTACGATCATCCATCGTGGGTGATCTGCCGACATACCCTCGTTCTTCCAGAATTGTCAGGAATTGGGTAACCAGTTTTGCCGCATCACGATACCGAATGACTCGCTTTGGCCAAAATTCCTTCGGACGAAAATTGACGAAGGTTTCAACCATGTCCAATGGAGCCGGATCGGTTGATGTATCTGCCCGGCCCGCTTTTCCGATGACCGATTCCACTTCTGGAAATCCTCGCAGCAGACTATTTCGGGCTTTCAAATCATCCGCAACCTGAGTGACACTGGCTCGCGGCACCGTGATAGGCATATCGAGCATCGCGCCTTCATCGAGGGCTGGCATAAAAGCCACGCCTATCTTTTGAAAATGAAAGGACCACAGGCCAATCAAAAGTAGACTCACGAGCGACAGAATCTGCCAATGCCAGCCTCGTGTTAGAAGGACGGTAATCGAAGTCACTAAAGCAAACACGCTTAGAAACAAGGTTCGCCAAGCGACGTCCGACGAACCCTGACCTATGATCGCTTGCATGGGAAAAATCCCCGCAGCCAATAAAAGCAGAACCGCAAAACCCCACATTGCCAAGTTCCTTCGTGGCAATGCCCATGTCAGTAGGGGACGGTAGATATTAATAAAGCTTCGAACGATCCAATTGTCTTCCTCGCTACGAAGTCTTCCCTTTAGAAAAGTCGGGATCAATGCAGGGACAACCGTGACCGATAGGATCGCGACACCGATCATGGCAAAGCTCTTGGTAAAAGCTAGGGGATGAAAGAGCTTTCCTTCACGCCCGCTAAGCATAAACACTGGCACAAACGACAAGAGCATGATCAAGATAGAAAAGAAAATTGGCCGACCGACGGTACGACAAGCAGGAATGACAATCTCGCGAATATCTCCGGTGACATTGCGATCGCCAAAGTGTTCCTTAAGTTCATGCGTTGCGTTTTCGGTCATCACGATGGCTTGGTCGACCAAAATGCCGATCGATATTGTCAAACCAGCGAGCGACATGATGTTGGCTTGGATGTCAATGATTTGGAGTACTCGCAATAGCCACATCACCAAGAATGAGAACAAAACGGCGAGCGGCAAAGTTACGCAGATCACGAAGACGCTTCGAACATGCATCAGGATCAGTAGAATTGCAACGGACGCGATCAGCATTTCATGCCACATAACCTCGGTCAACGTCTCGATTGCCCCGTGAATAAGTCGAGTTCGGTCATAGGCTGCAACTATCCGCACACCCTGAGGTAATCCTGGCTGAAGCTCTTGAATTTTCTCTTTAACGGATTCTGTGACTGCGAGCGGGTTCTGACCGTGGCGCATCAGTACCACGCCTCCAGTTACTTCGTTGCCGTCCTTTTCATAAACACTTCGACGGAATCCAGGTCCCAAATGAACGTTTGCGATCGTGCCCACATAGATAGGCGTACCCCGTACTTCGCGGATAACCGTGTTTTCGATATCGTCAATGCTATGTAGCCACCCCACACCTCGAACGATGTACTCGGCATTATTTTTCTGTATAACGCCGCCACCGGCGGGTCGATTGCTCTGTGCGACGGCGGAAAATACGTCGCCAAGTGTCAATCCATATGCCCGTAGGTCTTCCGGTCGGATATCGATTTGGTATTCGAGCGGAGCACCACCGACTATTCCTACGTCCGAAACTCCTTTTGCCGCATTGAGCTGAGGTGCAATGTAAAATTTGTTGAGCGCCCAAAGCCGTCCTGAGTCCATTGGATATTTAGGATCGGCTTCTACCGTATACCAAAAGATTTGGCCGAGGGCGGTTGCATCCGGAGCAAGATAGGGGACAACACCGGGTGGCAAAAACGTGTTGGATTGTGTGAGCTTCTCCGTAACACGCTGTCTCGCAAAGTAAAAGTCGATGTCGTCCTCGAAGATGATCGTAATCATCGAAAAATTGAATTCTGATGACGATCGAACGGCGCGAACGCCAGCAAGACCTTGCAGTTTGCGCGATAGGGGATAAGTGATCTGATCTTCGATTTCCCGTGGACTTCGTCCCATCCAGTCCACGAAGACAATTACTTGATTCTCACTAAGATCGGGAATAGCGTCGACTGGAGTATTCACGGTCGCATAGATCGCAATGATCGTGAGCACTCCCGTTATAACCAGTACCAGAAATCGATTGCGAATGGACCATTCAATGATTCTCTCAATCACTCTTGGCTCCCGACAGTTTCTGTGCACTACCGAGTGTTGACTGCGGATTTTCTAAAGCGGATTCACGACATCCGTCGCAGCACAGGAAGACTGGCTGCCCCTCGATCATGAGTTTGATCGGTGTACCCATGGAACCAAGTCGGCTTTGCGTCAACACCACGCAGAATTTTTGCTGTTCGACGACCCGTCGATCATTGGGCGACATTTTAGCGAGGACCACCTTGATTTTTGCATCGGGATCTTCGGGCGTCGAGGGTCGCACGTTGGTAGCACTACTTTTCGCAGGGGACGAACCAGCGCTTCCACCAAAGTAGATCGATCCGGCCGAAGGATTGAGTCTTGTTTCCGCATCAACCAGAAACGAGCCTGAGGTTACAATGCGATCTCCTTGTTCCAATCCCTCGAGCACGGGAAAGTACGGCACGCCATTAGGCCCATGCATCTTCGGACCAAGCTGAACAAGCACTCCGTCGAACACGTTTGGCTCGGTTGCGCGATAGACAATCTTTTGACTACCAGTATCGATAATTGAACTCTGTGGCACCGACAGCAGCTCACCATTCTTCAAGCGTTCCGCCCGCTCACCCACTGCTGCATTTAACCCAGCAGCCATCACCCATTGTTCATGCGGAACTTTTAGAGTCACGGTGGC
>JAYVBW010000397.1:0-6151 GCA_043750255.1 Pirellula sp. | reverse complement strand
GAGCGATTAGCACAGATCGCGGACTTCGGGCAGACTGCAGTTTCGTCTAGCGCGATCCGGAACTGTCCCTGGCTTATCAGCCGCTGCGCGGGTTAAACAAGTCTCAAAGATCGCTTGCTTATACATAGCTTTATGTCTTGCGATTTCCGAATGCACCTACACCGCGAGCAAATGCGGCTACGTCGATGCGAGCCGCCCCAGCCTTTCGCAATGCACGCGAAGCGTCGTGGGCCGTCGCCCCGCTCGTGACGATGTCGTCCACCAGCAAGAACTTGGCACCCTTGATTTCCCTTTTCGGCTTGCAGCCAAATGAATCCGTTACGCTCGTCCGTCGCTCGACAATCGTTTTCGTCCCTTGCTTGTCCGTCCAACGGGTTCGATAAAGCCAATGACGCCGTATCGGAATCGCAAGTTCGCGTGCGATGTTTTCCGCAAGCACCTCCGCTTGGTTGTATCGGACCGTAACTCTTCGAAACCAGTGCTGTGGAATTGGGACAACAAAGTCGTAGAGCAATGAATTGAATGCTTCGTGCTGATGGAGCCATTGCCCCACTCGAGTGCCCAACTCAATTGCCAAAGACTCACAGGACTGCTGCTTGATTTTTCTCGCTGCTTGAGCTGCGGTACCAGCGTAAGCGGTATAGCAATAAGCGTGTCGGAAAGACCACTTGCGTCGCTCACAGTAGAAGCACTTCGCGGTCGCTTCCACAAGAGTACCGTGAGCCGCTGGCAGGGGTGCACTGCATCGTAAGCAACCCGATTCTGTCGGTGTTATTTCTTTCTGACATCGCGAACAAATCGACTCTTGTTCCAAATCCACAATCGGTTTGGAACACAGAACGCAGATGCGTGGGTACACAAGGTCGACAAAATGTCGATACCAACGTTTCGGCAATCTGCGTGGTATTTTCAGCAACGGGATCAATCCTGGACGCTCCTTTCATTTTGATTTCTTTTCTATTTTTTAGTCAACACACCTTTCTTTCGACTTGGAAATAGTTCAGTGCAGATACCGCAGACCTTGCCATCGCATCCGCGAGCGGTGCAATGTTCACGACCATAGAAAATGATTTGAAGATGCAGCTTGTTCCAGTTCGATTCGGCGAATAGTTTTTTGAGATCGGCTTCGGTTTGAACGACAGAACGTCCGGTGGTGAGTCCCCATCGTTGAGCAAGTCGGTGGATATGGGTGTCGACTGGAAACGCTGGATGGCCGAACCCCTGGCTCATTACGACGGAAGCCGTTTTGTGCCCGACGCCCGGTAATCTTTCCAACGCATCAAATGACTCAGGGACTTTACCACCATGCTCATCGACCAATATCGAGGATAGTTCCTTGATGGCTTTGGATTTTCGGGGACTGAGTCCACACGGCTTAATAATTTCTCGAATGCTCTCAACATTTTTTCGGGCCATGTCAAACGGGTTGTCTGCCAGTTTCCAAAGCCAGGGGGTGACGCGATTGACCATTTTGTCGGTGCATTGAGCGCTTAGGAGTACCGAAACCAGCAACGTGTACGTATCTTTATGATCCAATGGGATGGGTGTCACAGGATAGAGACTCTCCAGTCGAATTTGGACAATTTGGGCTCGTTCCGATTTTTTCATGCTGGGCTTTTTTGGGTTCCAAACACGTAGGTCAGCCTGTCCTCAGGCTGACACGTTCTGGGCGCATAAGTCCGGCTGAGGACAGCCGGACCTACGTGATTATTGAGGATTGCATTAATCTAAGCCACAATTCTAAACGATTCAGGTTTTGGAAATCGGGGTGCCGAAAAAAAGCGAGTCCGTGTAATCTTAGTGCTTTAGAAACTGCACACGTAAGCTCAGTCCGCCATCGATTCGAATAGAAAGTCCATTATTGCCATGACCGCGACTAACCAAGCAGCAAACTCCAATCCGAAACGTTCCGACGTTTCAGTCAGCGACACTTGGGACTTGACCAGCTTATTCGAATCGGATGACTCTTGGTTGGCGGTTCTCTCGCAATTTGAGAATGAGATCGCTGGTTTTGCTCAGTTTTCGGGTCGGCTTACTGAATCCGCTGAGGTTTTAGCCCAATGCCTATCCTTTGACGTAAAACTGGACCGGTTAGGCGAACGGCTTGGTACCTATGCGTTCTTGAAGACGACGGAGGATCAAGGCAACAGCCACTACCAAGGCTTCGTCGCTCGTTATCAGAACCTTGCTACGAAAGCTGGCCAAGCAGCCAGTTTTGTCCGGCCTGAGATCTTATCGATCCCACCGGAAAAAATGAAATCCATGATGGCCGAGGATTGCTTAAAGCCCTTTTCGCTAGTCTTGGAACGCATCAATCGCTATCGCAAGCATACGCTTAGTCAGCCGGAAGAAAATCTGTTGGCCATGCAAGGCGAGATGGCTCAAACAGCCAACAAAGCTTTTCGCCAATTAAACGACGCCGATCTCAAGTTTGGCGAAGTGATCGACGAAAAAGGGGACGCTGTTGAGTTGACCAATGCATCGTTCAGTTCGTTTCTCATCTCCCCGAATCGCGACGTTCGCAAACGAGCGTTTCACCAATACTACAAGCAATTCCATGGACATGAAAATACGCTATCCGCAACCCTCGCAGGGAGCATTCATGGTGATGTCTACTACGCGAAAGCTCGCAACCACTTGAGCGCACGGGAAAGTTCTTTGTTTGCGGACAATGTTCCGTTAAGCGTCTACGACAACCTGATCACGGCTGTTCGAAAGCGGCTGCCGGAGGTACATAGCTACTTCGATATGCGTCGACGCAAGATGGGGCTAGATAAAATCCACCATTACGACACCTATGTGCCGGTACTTTCGGCGCAGCAGTCGCATCACACGTGGGATGAAGCCGTTTCGGTGGTTCTCAACTCGCTCGAGCCGCTTGGTCAGCAATATGGCCAAGTGCTTGAAAAAGGCCTCCGGGGTCGCTGGAGCGATCGCTATCCGAATCAGGGCAAGCAGAGCGGAGCCTTTAGCTGCGGCACCTACGACGCGGATCCGTACATCTTGATGAATTTCAAGCCGAGTGTGCTCAATGACGTCTTCACGTTGACCCACGAAGCAGGCCATTCCATGCACAGCTACTTTTCTGCCGCCAATCAGCCTTTTCAATACTACAACTACACCATCTTCGTCGCGGAAGTGGCTAGCACATTCAATGAACAGTTGCTTGCTCACCACATGATCCAGAACGCGAAGACCAAGGAGGAAAAGGCGGCGATACTCAATCACGAGATTGACAGCATTCGTGCAACCATTGTTCGGCAGACTATGTTTGCTGAATTTGAAAAAATCACGCACGAGATGGCGGAATGTGGTGAGCCACTAACTGTCGCTAGTTTCAAGTCCGTTTATAGTGCATTGCTCAATGCATACTTTGGTCCTGATTTTGTAGTGGACCAAGAGCTTGCATTAGAGTGCTTTAGGATTCCGCATTTTTATCGGGCGTTTTACGTCTACAAGTATGCCACAGGTTTGTCGGCTGCAATTGCGTTGTCGAAACGGGTGCTTGAGGGCGGTAGGGCTGAGTTAGACGCTTATTTAGGGTTTCTCAAGGGTGGCTGCTCCCAAGACCCGCTCGAACTGCTAAAAGGCGCCGGAGTAGACATGACACGACCTGAGCCGGTCGAAACCGCATTGGTCCAGTTTGGAGAATTGGTCAAGCAACTTGACGAATTGATTTAGCGAGGAAGCTTATAATGCACGATAAAGTCCGCTAGCAAGCAGGACCCACCTTAAAATCCTGCCGTTCGCGAGGCCCTAAAGAAAAATGCGTGCCAAACCGGATGATTAACCCTTGCAGGGTTTGGCACTGCATCGCTACACTATGGGGCTTCCCGGTAGGAAAACCGCGGTTTATCGACGATTACTCGACGAAATTCGCCGCGAAACAATTAGCTTAAAGTCCAGGTAGATAAAGGTTTAGGAGTAGGCAAGTATGCCGCGTCTTCTCGGTGTTGATATTCCGAATGACAAGCAAGTCATTTATTCGCTTCAGTATCTTTATGGCGTTGGTGCCGTTATTGCTAGGGAAGCGTGCGTAAAGACCAAGATTAATCCGACTAAACAGGCTCGAGACCTGGATGAAGACGAATTGAGCCGTTTGTCCACCTTGCTCGAACGAGATTACACCGTCGAAGGTCCACTTCGTCGTCAAATCGGTCAAAGCATTCACCGACTGCGGGAAATTAAGTGTTACCGTGGAGTTCGGCATAAGCAGAGCTTGCCGGTTCGCGGTCAACGCACACGCACCAACGCCCGTACCCGCAAGGGGCCACGGAAGACGGTTGCAGGCAAGAAGGGCGTTAAGGACTTGCGATAGTTTTTCGCAGGCCGACGTTTGTATCCCGCAACCTGTCCATGGGTTGCGGTTCGTTCGCATGGCGAACCACCCTATTCGTAACATTAAGTAACATCCGCATTTCGATTTGAAGGAACGGTCCCACTGTGGCCAAGACAGCAGCAAATACCAGTGCTTCGGTTCAAAACAAGCGACGCAAGGTTCGACGTAATGTCACCTCCGCTGTCGCTCACGTAAAGGCAACGTTCAACAATACGACGGTTACAATTACAGACATGAAGGGTGATACTTTATGCTGGGCAAGTGCAGGAACTAGCGGTTTCAAAGGGTCTCGCAAAAGTACCCCTTTCGCAGGCCAGCTCGCCGCTCAACAGGCTGCTGAAAAAGCCGCCAAATTTGGCGTTAAGGAAATCGAAGTCCGTGTCAAGGGACCCGGGTCAGGTCGTGAATCTGCTATTACGGCTCTTCAGGCAGCGGGTATTACCGTCAAATTAATAGAGGACATCACACCGATTCCGCACAACGGTTGCCGACCTCGCAAGCGTCGTCGCGTTTAGTTGGATTGAGTCCGAAGAATTCATCACGAGTCAGTTTCAGTTGTTATTGGAGTACTTAGGCAATGCATATTCGTTGGCGTGGATTAGAACTACCGAGTCAAGTGAGTATCGATCGTTCGACGCTTTCGTCGACTTACGGAAAGTTCACGACAGAGCCTTTCGAGCGCGGTTTCGGAGCAACGATCGGCAATAGCTTGCGTCGTGTTCTCCTTTCCAGTTTGGAAGGCAGTGCCGTAACGCAAATTAAAATTCGTGGTGCCCAGCACGAATTCTCCTCAATTCAAGGTGTTCTTGAAGACGTTACGGAGATCGTTCTGAACGTCAAAAGCTTGGTGGTCAAGAACCACAGCGACAACACCCGCGTTTTGACAGTGACACGAGACAAAGCTGGACCGATCACCGGTGCCGACGTCCAAACAGACTCGGACGTCGAGATCATCAACAAGGATCACGTGCTCGCAACCTTGACCGCAGACGTTCCATTTATGATGGAAATGGTTGTCGAAAACGGTCGCAGTTACGTTCCAGCAACCGAACATAGCTCAGGCGATCACGAAATCGGAATTATTCCTGTCGACGCTGTCTACAGTCCCGTCGTTCGCGTTCGCTACTTCGTCGAAGAGACCCGCGTTGGACAAAAGACTAACTACGATCGATTGATTATCGAATTGTGGACCGATGGTTCTGTTCATCCTGAAATGGCTCTGGTCGAAGGTGCAAAGATTCTTCGAAAGCACCTTAACCCATTTGTTCAGTCGAGCGAATTGGGAAAACAAGTCCACGCGGTCGCTCGAGGCGGGCCTGGCAGTGCAGAAGCTCAACTCGAAGCTAAACTAAATACAACCGTCGCCGAATTGAAGCTTTCGGTGCGTGCGAACAATTGCTTGGAAGCTGAGGGGATTCGTCAAGTCCGAGATCTTGTGCAGCGAACGGAAGATCAGTTGCTCGAAGTCCGAAACTTTGGCGAAACGACGCTGACCGAAGTTCGCGAAAAGCTTGGTAACATGGGATTGCATCTTGGGATGCGTGTTCCATCGTTGCGTTAATCCGATTGCCAGCCGCGGGTTGGTTATCTCTAAACCTATTAATTTGCTAAATTGTTTTGGATATCTGTCATGAGACACCGTAGAAAAGGTCGCGTTCTAGGACGCAATTCGTCGCACCGCAAGGCACTGTTTGCGAATATGGTTTCCGCCATTTTCCTGACCGAACGGGAGACCACGGAATTGGAGCCAAACGCCCCCAAAGTGCCAGGCCGAATCATCACAACTCTTGAGAAGGCGAAAGAAATTCGCCC
>JAYVBW010000396.1:0-5874 GCA_043750255.1 Pirellula sp. | reverse complement strand
TGCTCACCTATCGAAAACGCTGGGAAAGGGGTTGGCAATTATGCTGACACTTTACTCTGGCGTTTTGATAGCGCAGTCCGATCCAACCAGCCCAACGCTAGTGGTTCAACGGGCACCTAACTACGATTTACCCCAGGCTCTTCCAAATTATGGGGTTTCTAGCGACGAATTCGAACACCACGTTGGACTTCGCTCCCAATCCGCACAGACGTCGCAGATACCGGCTTCCCAGGGTACGGCAAATTCGGATCAGAATCCCGCCGTGATAAAGGAAGAAGCCTTGCCAGTTGGCATTGCCTCACCGTTTCCAGGCCACGGAGGAACGACCCCGATAGCTGAGCCGTTACCGGATTATTCCCGTGTCGCGACTAAACAGACGATCCCTTGGTGGCAAGAGCGCTGCACCAACTCCATATTGACCAATGAACCAAACAAGGCATGTGCGGTTGATTTGGAGCAATTGATTTGGCAATCGATGCAATATTCGGCCAAAGTTCAGAGCATTCTGATTGCTCCCAAAATTCAACGGACCGACATTCAAATTGCTCGTGGCGAATTTGACCGACGTCGTTTCTCTCAGACTAATTACCACAGCACATCGGACCCGGTTGGAAACGCACTGACGACCGGCGGTCCTAATCGCCTCAACGAACAGTTTTGGGAAAACTCCATTGGCGTACGCGATCTAAATTCTTTTGGAGGAAAATCCGAGTTGTCGCAAATGATTATTGGACGGGACAGCAACTCACTTTTTTTCAAACCCAATAATCAAGCCGATTCCAAGTTAAGCCTCAACTATACCCAACCTCTCATGAGAGGATCTGGTATGTCCTACAATACATCCTCCATTCGATTAGCTGGTATCAAAACCAATCAGTCGATCGCGACCGCCAACAGGGAACTGCAAAACCATGCGATGGATGTCGTTAACGCGTATTGGGAGATGGTCTTGCACCGGTATCTGATGGAACAGGCGAGGAAGGGTCAAGAACGACTGCAGCAAATTAAAGCACAGCTGCTCAATCGAGAGGGACGTGATTTGATCTCTACCCACGTATCCAGAGCAAATGCAGCCATAGCGAATCAGAAATCGCAAATTTTGACCGCGAGAAACAATATTTTGGCACTGCAGCAAACCCTTCGGCGATTGGTGAATTCTCCAGACTTAGATCAACAAAATTGTGAGGAAATTGTCCCGCTGACAATGCCGACAACGGATCTACCCATTTTTCCGCTTGAAGAGGAGCTCGTCTCAGCCTTAAACCATCGAGGCGACATCATTGCGATTCAGCAAACCATCCAAACAGCTCAGGTGCAAAGGAATTTAGCATTAAACGAACTCCGTCCGCAATTGGATTTGGTGACAAGCAGTTATGTTCGGGGGTTGCGGGGCGATAATCAGTTTGCCCAATCTTTTGCAAATCAATTCGACACAGGGAGGCCAAGCTTTGCGACTGGACTAACCTATCTAAATCCGGTGCGTAATCGCACAGCGAAAGCAAATTTGACCAGTCGTGAATTGGAAATCGCAAAACTCCGATTTGACTATGCGGATGAACTTAATAAAGTACGTGCGGAAATCATTACGGCTATCTTAAGTGCACAAGCGTCGTATGAAACAACTTTGGCAGCGATCGAAGGTACGTTTGCGTCACGCGATGAAGTGGATGGTCATAAGGACCGATTTGAGAATTTTTACGAAGAACTTTACGCGGATAAACGATCACACAGCAATATTCTAAATGATCTGCTAGACGCAGAAAATCGACTCATTGCCGCTGAAAATTCCTGGGCAACAAAACAGGTTCAACACATGATAGCACTTTTCAAGATCAAGTACGAATCAGGAACACTCATGGCGATTACAGCCGAATAGAAAACAGTAACTGTTCACGCAATTGAAACTGCTGTGAACTTCGTTAGTTATCCGCAGATTTCGCAGATGACCGCAGATTTCAGAACGGACCTAGCCGTGAAGAAAGATTATGTCCGTGAACAGTTACGTCTATTTGCCACCGATTGCGTTCACCAACATAGATGTAAGGCCCGAAGTATAGTCATTTTGATTGTCCCAAGCCCACATGTTTCGCATCAGGTCTGAAATCAGCAAGCCGCCCATTCCCATTAGCAGCAGTATTCCCAAAAGCAAAAGGACATCGAGAGTTCCGTAAGGCGCTTCTGGAACACCTCGCATGCCGGCACCCGCAGCCATCGTTCCGCCTGCCAAACCCGCTTCGTCACCGAAACCGTCAGAGCCGAATCCGCCCTGCTCGTCTATCGGATCCATCCCACCAACGCCTCCACCAACGGGAATGCCTCCGAACTCACTTGAATCATCGAGCTCGATCACTTGCGAGCCACTATCGTCATCTACCTCGATGCCGCCACTCGAGGGTGTGAGTTGAAACTCTTCTCCCTGTTGGAAATCGATCAAGGCACCGCTACCAAGACCGCTGATTCCACTTGCGGAACCAACGCCTGAACCCGAGCCGCTCTTAACCTCACCCCCAAGATCTAGCCCGGAAATACCAGTACCGGCTAGATCGAGTGGTTCGTCTTCCAGCGATAATCCGCTGTCGGACGGGCTCATTAGATTGATTCCGCTTTCTGAAGCCAGTCCTACGCCAGAATCGGATCCCAACACCAGGTCGTCTTCGTCATCGTTCTCCAATTCGAGATCTGCGCCCAGGCCGAGACTACCACTGTCAGATCCAGCCACGCCTTTGGACTCATTACTCATCACGTCCAATCCGCTCGCAACACCCGAATCGTCGCCAAGCAGATTCAGATCGCTACCGATTTCCACTTCGCTGCTTGAGCCACCTTCTTTTTGAAGCTTGACATCCGATCGAGCGTTGGCACTTTTACCTTCGCCAATCTTTTCTTTACCACTTCCGTCAGAGCCTGGTTTTCGATTTACCAATCGTACTCCGCTGCCGCTCTTTGGGTCTGGAACCAATGCGACGTCGCTACCCATCCGTTCATCATCGTCGGCAAGATTAAGATCGCTACCGAGCGCGAGATCGCTTGAGCCAGTGTTGCCGATGGTTGGCCCGCTTTTGCTGCCTGACGGACCAACTTGTCGTTCGGACACAAGAATAGACGATCCACCGGCTTCTTCATCCATAGCGTCGTCGTCCAATTCGGATTGAACGCGTTCGATTTCCTCGGTTTTGAACTTCCAGGATTTCCCATCGCGGTAGCCAAAAATTTCACCTCGGGATCGCATCTCAACGAGTTCGTCGGGAGGAATGCCGAGAATCTTTGCGGCTTCGTCGAGCGATACGTAGTTTGCCATGCCGATCGTCACTTGAATGAGAGATTACAAACGAGGGAATTTCCTAAGCTTCTAGACTAGTCTACCCAAATCGCATATTCCAGTCAGGTCGGCGAAAATCACGAGTACTCAAGTTGCGCTAAATGGCACACCCGGCGGAATCAGGTAGGAAGATGCCGGACTTAACGATTGTTAGTCTGACTGTTAGTCGGCGAAGCGGGTTTTGGACACCCTGCCGGATCCAGGATGATCGTTTTAATTTCAACCCCTACGCTTCCTGATGGCTCAATCTCAATAATTGCAAGCCAGCCGACCCACTCAAGCGGATCCACAGGGAAATAGTCAAAAGCAAAGTTTCCTAGGCTGTAAATAATTGGCGAACCGTGATATGTGTCGATGGTTTGCGTCACATGCGGGTGAGCGCCAATGACGGCGGTTGCACCTGAATCGATCCATTTTCTGGCTGATTTGACCTGATCTGGTCGTGGAGCTGGCATCATTTCCTGTCCCCAGTGCAAGAAGGGAATTACCACGTCGCAACCTAACTTTTCGCGAGCGTTCTTGACCGCATTTACCACGGCAATGTCGGAAAGTGGCGAGTTTCCTGCAGCATTTTTTGTCGCCGCATAGTCGGCTGCTTTGAATTCGTTGAATCCAAGGATAGCGATCTTGTGGCCTTTTATTTCGATTACAAACGGCGAGCTAGCCTGTTTAATATTGAGTCCGCCACCGAAATAGGGGAGTTTTTCCCGCTCCAGTAATGAGAGCATTTCAACCATGCCGCCGGGCCCATAATCCATCGAGTGGTTGTTGGCCAAACTTACGGCATGAAAGTACTTTTTGAGAAAACGAGGGGAATCAGCCGGTCCGCGAAACACGTAGGGTTTAAGCTGTTGTTCGCCCCCTCGACCAAGGACGCACTCAAGGTTTCCGATACTTACGTCGATTCCTTCAAAAAGTGATGCACAGGCTTCAAATGGATCTTTGCCATTGGCCACGTAGTTTCCTGGCCCTCCATCCAGCATGATGTCGCCAGCGAAAAGGATTTTTAGAGTTTCCTTTGGCTTTTCTAACGCATGCCGCTGAGTCGCGGAGGGGACAATCTGGCTCAACACGCTGCTTTGGTTCAAAACAGTGAGCACGAAAACATAGGCACTCAGGCTTAGCCACGGAAAGGAAGATTGGAATTGATTCGACAAGCTCATTGCAAGTTCTCGATGGAAGCAGGGCCCGAAGGCCTTCGGATTCTCCAGCCGGGCGCAAGCTACGGCAAGATAAGTCCAAAATAATTCATTGGACTTCCAAAAGAAACGGAAAAATGACACTTCTAGGGTTTATGCGTCGACTTCCAAATCGCTTTCGGGAACACACACGCAAGGGAGTATTTCATTTGATTGCATATCAAACTGTGGCTCGCGTGTATAACGGACTTTCCCGCGAAGGAGTTTTACGGCGCAACTTCCGCAGGCGCCGGTTCTACAACCACTTTCAAGTGAAACTTTGTTTTTCCCAGCGCAAACAAGAAGACTGCAATGGCTTGATTCAAATCTAGCGTTCGCGCCTGACTGTCTAAATAGGACGTTGTGTTGAACCGGGTCAGTTGTTGAGGTTGGTGGCTTATCCGTTTGATGAAATAGTTCATATCGAACAGATTTGGATGGCACGCCCGATTGTATCAATTCCGTTCGAATGCGATCCTGCCATTCCTCAGGCCCGCACAAGTAATAGTCGCTATGATCCAATGCACCGGTGTGGCAAAGTAAATTGCGTGCTTGAAACTTGCCTTCGACGAACATCCCTTGTGTCGACTTGCGAACACCCTCGGGGAAACGACTGATCCAGATATTCATTGATACCTGCTGGAATTTAGCAGCAAGACTTAATAATGAGTCGGCAAACGGCATGTGAGCCACGTCTCGAAACTGGGCAAAACAGTGAATCGTGCCGCATGGTCTTCGGATCGATTCCATCAGCATTGGCAACATGGGTGTTATGCCAATCCCAGCGCTGACGCACACTACATTTCGATTTGCGGTAGGTTGCAAATAGAAGGAACCTGATGGCCCACGAACTTTTAAAATATCGCCTACCACTATTTCCTCGTGGAGCCAACGACTAACGCTCTGCGGTTTTTCCGAATTCCTTTTGACGGAAATTCGCCAGTGGCCGGTCGAACAATCATCGGATAGCGAATAACAGCGGAAACCGCCTTCAGAGTCGGCTTGCTTGGGGCGTTCCACCAAAATATGCTGACCTGGCAATGCGGATGGCAATGGTTCGAATTCTTGATCCACCAAGTAAAAAGATCGAACGTCCTCCGATTCCCTTATGACTTTTGCGACCATGACCTCTCGCCATCGTATTTGCCGGCGGCTTAAGGAAAGGTCGATATATGTCTGCTTGAGTCTACCGGAAAGTTCTTGCGAGGCAGCATTTTCGGCCGCAAGTTGCCTTTTGTTAGTCGAGCGATTTTGCAGAATATCCGAGGAAATTCCGTACCCAGCCCTGAGCAAAACAACGACCAAAAAGAGTGCGAAACAAATGACTGCGATGAGGGTTGGCTGCATCATCCAATTGGTTCTTTACGGTATTCTTCA
>JAYVBW010000395.1:0-18572 GCA_043750255.1 Pirellula sp. | reverse complement strand
GCACAAGGCCTCACTCCCGACGAGACTTCGGTCCTGGACAAACTCTTCCCAAACAAAGGCAAGCCACTTCCGGCTCAATTGGCTGCTGCCTAACAATCTGTGACGATAAACAACCAAGGCGAATCAGAATCGAGCTTGAATTCGATCTGAGCTCCCTCACGCGCCTACAGTATCCAATCTCAAACGGCTGTACAATGGACAGCTACGTTGGGCGACTCTTTGAAATTCACTAAAACAGCCATTCATCTCTATGTCGTTCGACAAAGTCGTCATCGTTCAGGTGCGGATAGGCCTGATACACACGATCAATCTCCTCCATTTGGCGCAGACTTAATGTCTCGTGCTCATCAAGGCACCAGTTTCCCTGAAGCAATCCTTGACGTCGTAGAACTTCGTGAAGCCCTGCGATGCATCCCCGGAAGCCGTTGGCGGCATCGAAGAAGGCTGCGTTGCTGTCGGTGACTTCGACACCTAAGCGCATGAGTTCTGGCGAGGCATCGGCATTGCGACAACGATTAAACAGCTCCACACTCCGTTTCGTCCAAACTGACCAGTGACCGAGTAATCCACCTACTAAGCGACGATCTTTGCCAGCGAATCTGAACGGTGTAAGGAGGTCCGACACGATGTTGTCATCGTTACCTGTGTAGAGCGCAACATCGTCGCGACCGGAATCGATGACCGCACGCACGACGTCTTGAGTTTGATAGCGATTGAAAGGGGCAATTTTAATAGCGACTACGCGTTCGATTTCGACAAAGCGACGCCAAAACGCATAGGAAAGGTTGCGACCACCCACGCTCGGCTGAAGATAGAATCCGACAACCGGAATGGATTCGGCCACAGCACGGCAATGCGCAATCAGGCTGTCGTCATTCGCCTCACGCATGGAACCCAGACTTAGCAACGCGGCGTGGTATTTCAGATCGCAGGCCAGCTCCGCTTCGGACACGGCTTGCGATGTCTGGCCACACACTCCTGCAATACGAACAAGTGGCTGCAAGGCGCGATCCATCTCTTCGGCAGCCAATTGCAACACTGGCCTGAACAGCCCGAACTTCGGATCGCGAATCGCGAACTGCGTCGTATGTACACCGACCGCAAGCCCACCGACACCGGCAGCAATGTAATAGCGAGACAACGCCCTCTGTCGTCGCTCGTCGAGTTTACGCTTGGCGGTTAACGCCAAGGGATGAGCGGGTATGGCTTGACCCAATAGCAATTGAGATCGCAACGCACACGTCTTACGGACATCATTCATCGAAGCCTCGATCATAGCAACTTGGTTTAGGCGACCGGAGATTGAAAATTACAGGATCTGAGTTCTCACGAAGTCAGATACGACAACAGTTAGCTACTTTCTGGCGGTCACCCTATAGCATTTTCGCAAAGTGGATTTGACGGCATGTTTCCACAAAGCCGCAGGACGGATATAGATGCTGTCCGACCCTGTTATTATCCATCGTCTCAATCATTGCAAATGCCATTCCTTCACGACGGAAGTAGTCAAGAGCATGTTCGATGAGCAAGCGACCAATACCTTGTCCGCGTACGGATTGATCGACCGCGAGATTCGGAATACGCCCCTTACCGACTTCATAGTCGACACGCGTACTAATGTAGCCGAGAACCTTTCCCGATTCGTCTGCGACAAAAATGCCCGTCGGATTGGCCTCTACGTCGTCGTCGACATGTCTCGCTTTACGCCAACGCCAGTCGTGACCACTCAAAATACCAAGTGCAGCTTCCACGCTCTGGTCGATGGCGATGCCTTCAAAGCCCTCAATGGTTATGCGTTTTAGTTCATCGACATCGCTCGATTGATAAAGTCGAATTTTCATGCTTAGAATCGTCCATCTGTAATTTCAAAGTGAGTGGGTTTGCCCAACAGTTCACCGCCATATCGAACCCAATCGGCACTCGCCTCGATCATCTCATCGAGCGACACGCTGGGCGGACCGAACATCTCGTACGAGCGCGAGGCATCCCAAAGCCATGCGGTGTCTCCCTCTTTTCCGGTGAAGATCGGTGCGCGCTCCAACAGCTCACCAAACCGATGCGCCAGCCAACGGATCGATACTCGATCAAGCCCGGTGACATTCAAAGCGATCGGCGGCGAAGCGGTATGTGAAAGGCATTGAATGGCGCGAGCATTCGCATCGCCCTGCCAGATCACATTCACTGACCCCATAGACAAATCAACCGGTTTGCCAGCCGCTACTTTCGTTGCCACATCGCATAACACACCGTATCGCAAATCGATAGCATAACAAAGTCGGAAAAGTAGTAGCTGGGTGTTATGCTGTTTAGCAAAATGAGTGAAAATGCGTTCGCGACCCAAACAGGAATTCGCGTACTCACCAGGCGGCGACAAGGACCACCCTTCGCCTGCCCCGGGTCCATCTGCACGTACCATCGAATAAACACAGCCTGTGGAAAACACTACGATTCGAGATTTTGCATAGCGCTCCGCCACAATCGCTGGCACCAACGTATTCATCACCCAGGTCAACTCAGGTGCGTCGCTGGTACCAAATTTCTGTCCCGCCATGAATATAACATTCGGCGCGTCCGGTAACGCCATCACCGCTTCGCGATCCATAAGATCGCACGCGATGGTTTCAACGCCATGCCGTTGAAGTCCGTTCGAAGCCTTCGCCGACGAGAATCGCGAGACAGCTATCACACGACGCTGTTCGTGCCCGATCTCATTCAGTCCACGACGTACCATACGTGCTAAAGTCGGGCCCATCTTGCCACCAGCACCGAGCACAAGCACATTGCCCGCCAGAGAGCGAAGTGACTCCAGAACGCCGAGCGTGGGGCGGCTCAGTTCGTCTTCAAGGTCTTCAATCGTTTGGAGGGTTTTCATGTGAATTGTTTTTTGGGAACCATTTCCTGTTGGCGATTCGCGACCGGCCCTCTGCTCTGTAAATACGCAAACAGGTCGCGAACCTGTTCATCGCTCATCGCGTCTAGCAACCCGTCAGGCATCCGTGAAATAGCCGACTCGCGAAGCGTCTCAATTTCGTCGCGAGGCACAACGACTTTGCTTTGCTGGCCGTCCTCGATGGTTACCGACTGGAGCGTTTGTTCGAGAATATAACCGGAGAGGAGCAATCCATCCGTCGTTTCGATCTGGTAATTGGTGTATTTTTCACGAATCCCGGCGCTAGGATCAATTGTCGCCACCAGAATGAAATCAAGATTGTCGCGTTCGTAACCGGTGAGGTCAGGCCCCATCTTCTGGCCTTCGCCAAAC
The DNA here is from genome assembly GCA_043750255.1 of Pirellula sp. Classification (GTDB taxonomy): domain Bacteria; phylum Planctomycetota; class Planctomycetia; order Pirellulales; family Pirellulaceae; genus JBKCUI01. The sequence goes on along the minus strand of JAYVBW010000395.1, from coordinate 15,310 downwards.
AGCAAGTGACATTTGCCGCAGGCTGTCGTGTAGATCGCTTTGCCTCGCACGGAATCGCCTTTACCGCTGGCGAGAATTTTCGCGACAGTCGCCATGCGCTGTTGCTTCTCTTCGGGCGACAGGCGTGTGGCACCCCAGAGGTTTTGGATGTTCCGATCGAGTTCCGTATCGTGGTGGAGCTTGGGCCGCTCGACTAGTTCGGGCTTGATGTCGGCCTGAAAAACTGTCTTCGCCGCGACGGCGCGCGCGAGTTCATTTGCCCAAACTTTGCGATTGGAAAGGATGTCGAGCGCCAGCGACCGCACTCCTTTATCTTTCGGAAGGCGTGGATAAGCAGCCAGAAGTTTGCGTCCGATCTGCGGCTCGTCGAAAAGCTGGAGCGCCGATAGAACTTCGTGCTGGACCGAATGCTGGCGGCTCGTGCGCAGTACATCGAGCAACACGGGCACCGCGTCGCTCTGACCGGATTGGCCGAGGTCTTTGATGAAATCGCTGCGTCGGGCCTGGGCTGACTGGTCGTCGTCGCGCACGAAATTCAACGCGGTTTCCAGGTCGGCTGGCTGCCGGACTCCGAGTTTCAGCCGAAGCAAGACCATTTGCGGATCGCCGCGGTCGCCTGCGTTGTCGAGGACTTCGCACAAGCTCGGAGGGATGCGGTCGATGGGCATGTGAACACACCAGCGACCGGCGTTGGGTCGGTCCTCGGACAAAACAATTGATCCTCGTTGCTCGTCCCATTTTTTCATCTCGCCAGTCCCGAAGTTGTCCGCAAACAGCACCGCCGGGTGCTTCTCGATTCCATCGTCGCCAGGATACTGCGATGCAAGTCCCGGCTTGACGACTGGCGACTGGATTGCAGTTTGTTTGGCGGTGGCTTCGCTGGCGTTTTGTTCCTGCGATTCACCAAGTTTCGCAAGCCGTTCCTGGGAAACCCGGTCGATCCAACTGTCGCGATACTCGGTTCGCAGTTTCTCGAACGCCGCGATTGCTTCTTTCGCCTTCCCGGCGCTGGCCAGCCCCGCGGCCTGTTTGAACTCTTTATCCCCGACGGACCGCTCCAAACCGTGAGCTGCCGCCACAGTCAAAGCCCCAATAAAACTAGTATTCACAAATTCGCGGCGTTTCATAATGAGTCCTTAAGCAAGCGAGGTTCGGAGCGCGAAGACGCGCTCCCTCAGGGGCAGGCGGCGAAGCGGCTCTTGTCCGTTCGCCGGGCGGTGAAGGAGCAAGCCCGCAGCGAGCAATCCCATCATCACAGCCCCTACGCGCAAACAGGCTTCTGCTGCGACAGAATTTGGTTCTCATATTTCATCTCCTTCTCTCATAAGGCGGACTTTGTAAAACTACGGCTGAAGCGCCACGGTGGCAGTCACGAGGGAACCCTCCACGCCGAAGAGGTTGCGGGTATGCACCTGAAGCGTGTTCTCGCCCGGCTCCAGTTTCCAACGGACGCGGCCATCCGCGACGACCTGTGCCGGATCGTCATTGAGCCGGAGGACGTAAGCCTCGAAGTTCGGCGTCGCGCTGCGAATCTCGACGTCCAGTTCCGTCGGCGAGACGCTACGGACCCGCAACTCCGACACGCCAGGCGTCCATTCGATCTGGGTGCGGTCGGCGGTCGGGATGAAGGCCTTCGCATCATACGCCCAGTGCTTGATCAGCACCTTGTCGTCGCCGCGATACCAGATCGTCTGGCGAAACGCCTCGTTATCGAAGATTAGCAGCCGGTCGCGCGCGGCGAAATGCGGTTGCGTGAGCGGGTTCTGGCGCTGCGGATAGCCGACCCACCAATAGCTGCGGACCGTGGCTTCGGTGGGCCGCGCTGGGCGCTGCGAGTCGTCCATCGGGACTTCGCGTCGATCCGAGCCACGAACCATGACGATGCCACTACCGCCGTTTGCCCGCACAGCTTCGTGCAGTTGCAGGGCGGAGAGCGGCACGTCATCCTTCTCGAAGTGGATGTCATACTTGGCGTCGAGCAGCACCCACTTGGCGTGGTCGTTCGACCAGACTTCGTTGACGCCGTGATGCAGGCTGCGACCGTGGTCTTCGTGGTTGCGGTCCACCAGCACGTTGCGAGCGACGTAACCCATCGCCGAAAACACCGCCTGCTGCACGGCCATCGAGTGGGAACAGTTGAAGCCGCAGCCGGTCTTGGCCTTCTCCAGGATCGCAAATGCGTCGCCTGAGAAGTTCTCATCGTTGTCGACGGGCCAACGGCCGTGGACCCAGTGCCGCAGTTTCAGAATGCGTTGAAACTCGTTCGTCTCGTCTTCGACGACCTTGTCGAGCTGGTATTCCTCGCGCAGCCGCTTGAGCTGTGGGTGGTAAAAGTCCTCGAAGCCCTGGAAGAGTTCCGGAGCATGGAACGGCGGGCCTGTCACCGTCGCTCGGACGATCTCTTGGCCCGCGCCATTGACAATGAGCGGCCTTGTAGGCGCAGTCAATAATTCGGCGGCTTCGGCAGCTCGAAATGGCCCAGTTGTCCAGTGCTCAGCCAACAAGGACCCGCAGAGGAATCCCAACGTCATCAGCCCGATCCGCGTAATGGTCAGGACTCGAGAGTTGCTACTTCGTTTGCATTTCATATTCGTCTCCTTCATGGCTGTTTGCCATCGCGGCTCCTCGATGGTGGCGTTGGTTCAACGGATTCAGCGAGAGCCTCACCCTCATGCAGCCGCCACCAGCGTCGGCCTTCTAGGTTGTGGAAAGTTTGCACGCATCCAGAGGGCCAGTGGACCGAGACGCTTTCTGCTCGATGAGCTGGGCCGAGCCCGACGAGCAAGCGTCGCTCGCTCGCCGATAGATAGCTGCCGCCACCGTTGATGAAGCGAACCTGCTTGCCTGCCGTGGTTTCAATTTCGACCCGCGCTCCGATCGCGTTACGGTTGCTCTTCTGACCATCCCCAACCAGTTCCAGACGCAGCCAACCGTTGGCCGTCTCCGTGCGGTTGTGTAAGAGTGCGATCGGGCCGCCGTTGTGACTGAAGGCCAAATCGGGTAACCCGTCGTTGTCGAAGTCGGCCCAGGCAAGTCCCCGGCTAACGCGTGGCTCCCGGAAATAGGCTCCCGCCTCGACTGAACCGTCCCGGAAACGCCCCGACCCCTGACCCTGAAATAATTGTGCCTTTTGTGCATGCGTCGCACCAAAAACTTCGGCAGCATTGCGTTCAACGTGTCCATTTGCGACCGCGAGGTCAAGCTTACCGTCCAGGTTGAAATCGCAAAAGACTGTACCGAAGCCGAGTCGGTCGATACTTGGTCTACCCAGGCCGGAGCGGTGAGTCCCGTAGTGGAATAGGAGCCCGCCGGCGTTTAGGTACAGAACGTTTTGCGAGAAGTGGAAATTGGTAACGAACAAAGATGGCCTACCGCTTTCGTCCACGTCGCCTGCATCAACGCCCATGCCCGCAATATTCTCGCCGCTCGATCCCAAAGCGCAACCGCTAAACAAGGCTTTCTCGATGAACCTACAGTCTCCCTGGTTCTGAAATAGGTAAGCTGGTCGCAGATCGTTTACCACATAGATATCGATTCGACCGTCGCCGTCCAGATCGGTGAGAATCACGCCTAAGCCGTGAGCGGGTGAGGCGTCTGCGATGCCGGACGCTTCGGTCACATCGGCGAATTTTCCGTTCCCATCGTTGCGATAAAGTCGGTGCGAGACTGAAGCGAAATTCCACGGCGCACAACTGAAAATAATTTTCTTGGGGCCATACTCGCAGCGAGGGTAATTGGTAAGATCGACTTCGGCGTAGTTGCACACGTAAAGATCTAGGTCTCCGTCGTTGTCCACATCGCCCCACCCGCAACTCGTAGCCCAGTGCGGGTCGTGCATGCCTGCTGTGGTGGACACATCCACGAAGTGCCTGTCGCCGTGGTCGTCGGGTTCGTTGTGATAGAGGATAAGGCCCCCCCACAAAGTCGTCACAAGATCATCGAAGCCGTCGTTGTCGAAGTCGCCAACCGCGCACCCCATCCCGTAGCCCGAACGGCCCAAGCCGACTGCCTCCGTTACGTCTGCAAACGTTCTGTCACCATTATTCCTGTACAGCTTGTTCGTGGGCAGTGAATCGTCAGTTGGCGATGGCCTAATGAGACCGTCTTGAACACAGAACAGATCGAGCCATCCGTCGTTGTTATAGTCGATCCAGCCCAAGCCGCTCCCCATCGTCTCTAGGATATTGTTCTGCGGTGTGGACGGGTCAAAGTGCAGGAAATCGATTCCGCTGGCGGATGTGATATCTTCGAATCTAGGGCCGCCTAACAACGGCGTAATTGGATTATTTGGTGCGTCACGAAGCGTTATGGCAGGGCGCAATGGCGCGGAGGATAATGTTAAGTAAAGGGCGGACAATCCACACAAAGTAAGAAGTGTCGATACGACACCAAAGCAATGCAAGAATCCACTGCTCTTTGACATTATTCGGTCGCCCCCTCACGTTTCGACCGACGTCGGTGCTCTGCAGATTTAACTGACTCGCCATTCTGATCGTAGTAAGCTGCGAGTATGCGGTGTGCATCGAAATGCTTCCGATCATCGATCAGCACAGCTTGAAGCAATGCAAAGGCCTCATCGGCACGTCCACAGCCGAAAAGGAGTTCAGCCCGCCGAACCCGAACGGCCATGCTGTCCATCTCGCCAGGGCGGGCCGTGTCTTTCTCAAAGTTCATCAATTGGACTTCCGCCATTACTCGCCTTGCCTCGTATGTGTGGCCCGCCCTCGCCAAGGCCAGACTCAAATGATACCTAGCCTCTTTAGGAGAGCCATCTTTTAGGGCAACTAGCTTGCGTAACAGAGGAATCGCCTTGTCCGGTTCATCGGCCTCGTAGTGAAGGATAGCAAGGAGGAGAAGCCCTGGTGTAAAGTTCGAGCGACGGGAAAGAAGCTTTTCTAGAACGAGCATCGCTTCATCACTGTCACCTCGAGAATGGCAAACGCGCGCCTGAAGATGCAGCAGCTCTGGATCATCTGGTTTGCGTTCGAGATGGCTACGGCAAATGCGATTCGCTTCGTCGAAGCGACCGCTCGCCAAGCAGAGCCAAACGACTTTCTGCGCAGTCACTTCATCGTCGGGCTCCAGTCCGATCGCGCGGTGTCCGTCCGCTAAGGACAATTCCTTGTGCCGTTCCTGCTCATCCCCCGGCTTAAACTGCATTGCTTTGTTGTGTCGCAGGTCCATGCGCAACCGGTAGGGCTCCGCATCCGCTTGACGAACGTCACACCAGTGTGTCAGGATTACATCCGCTTCGTTCAGCTTCTGCGAATTCATAAGTCCAAGAGCCAAGGGCCTGAGCAGTTCAACGTTGCCAGAATCGCGTGCCAGCGCACGGCGGAGAATTGGTTCGCCGTCGGAGAAGCGACCATACTTGGCCGAGCGTACTGCATCTTGAACAGTTTGACTCATCTCATAGCGCCGCCATTCAAGCCAGCCGATTATGCTTATGGCCGAGACCAACAAGAACAGGCCGCTGAACAAAAGCAAACTACGGTGCCGGGTCGCCCGTCCTGAAGAGGTAGCAATTTGCGTCGATTGGGGGATCACCCTTTGTTTGGGCCTCGCCACCCTTCCCTCGCGTTTCGACGACGCCACGCCATCCCGTTTTTGCGACGTCGGGTTGCGAAAGAGGCTGTCGTTTTTTTTCCTTGAACGCTTCATTCAATAGTAACCGTAATTTCGTTGAGCTCCTTTGGCTCGATCTTGTAGGTCTTCTTGAGCGTGAACGCAGGCTTTCCACCCCCAACCTCTGGACCTCCATCAGTGCTACCTGCGCCGGGACGAATGTTGACTCTGAACTCACCTTCCACGGCACCAGGCAACATTTCGCTGCTTGCATTGCTCCTCAGCGCAACCGTGTCGAGCGTGAATGTGCCGTCCTTTTCGATCGAGCCATAGCCTCTAAGTTCTGGATCGGCGACCGACATGAACGTAATAAAGCCACCCTTTAGTGGTTTTCCGTTTTTCATAACACACGTGCCCTTAACGATGTATGTCTTAGGCAACTCTTCCTTCGAACAACCTGGAGTCAATAAAAGCACAAACGCCAGGCAGGGAACAAGGACAAACACTCGATGGAATAATGTTGATCGCATAATTTGTTTCCAGGTTATTGTTAAAACTTACTATTCCAACCTGAGCCTCAGGCTCAAATGGCTCCGCTTTTCAGCGGAACTCACTCACCCGCGAGGCAAGCTCGCGGGTGTCAGAGAACAAATTTACGATGCTCAAGTATCAATATTCGCCGTTGACTTGCCCATCGCTTGGGTGGCATAACTTTTGCCAGGACAGAGTATCAATACTTCCGGAAATAAACTGAACGCTCCCATCGCCGAATGCGACATTCATTCCTCCCACGTGCCCGGATTGGCCACGAGCTGAGTCGCAGCCTGCCGACCATTTTGGGGCAACTTGGAATTTCAAACAACGTGTGTAGCCATCTGGACCACTATCAGGCGACGGAAGCCAAGGCTCCTTATAGGGATAAGGGGTACAGACAATTGGGCGCAACCAACTGTTCGAATGAAACCATTGAGACGAGGCGGCGGTGCCCCCGGCCGGAGTGCCAGTCAAGACACACGTTGCATACATCTCTGTATAGAAGATTGAGTTGCTTAATCCGTCAGTGAAGCTTCCTAGAGTCTTGTAGCCTTCACTCCTTGCGGATTCCAATCGGTCTCCGTGTTGATACCGTCCCCGAAGGCATTGTAGTTGGCTCCATAGGACGAAGCAGTGCCAACACTCTGGATAATGAACCGAGTAGCCTGGGACTTGCCGTTGCTGATCGATGGATCCGAGGGGCAGATATAGGCAGGAACCGGGTTGTCGCGTCTTAGCGGCAGATTTGTCGCAGAGCCATCCGTACCGCCGTTATTTAATTTCGGATCCATTTGGTTGTACATATTTGTCTGTTCGATGAACGGGAGCAGGTGTGTAAATATGGTGAAATTCTTTCCATGATAGGGACCGAGAGTTTTCATGTTCGCCCAATTGCCTGGATCCACCGTTCCGCTTGGCAAATATGTTGTCTTGCCCGCATTGGGCGCGACAGCCGGTGGCAGCTTTTTGTAGGTGTCAGCCATGTTGTGGGTGGCTAAACCGAGCTGCTTGACGTTGTTGGAACATTGCATCCGACGCGCCGCTTCGCGAGCCGCTTGCACCGCTGGCAACAACAAGCCGACCAAAATGCCGATGATGGCGATCACAACCAGCAGTTCGACTATAGTGAAACCGGATCGACAAATAGTCCTCGCCATTTTAATCCTCCAAAAATGTGTTATATGGCGCCATCGACAAATTGTATGAACCATGATAAATCTCCCAAAGAAAAGAATCAAAGTAATCCGAGCAATGCACTTCTCGATAGAAAAGCTTGCCAAGTGCTATTGAAAGTCTGGCAATCGCAATTGCGTTGCCGATATAACACAGTACTGCTCTCGCCAAAGCGATGCAATGAACATTGCGGTAATCACCATGCGAAGGTAATATGGTAAATGAGTTCTGCGGTTGTCCCATGCGCTGGAACGTTGGAGGATACTTGTTTAACGACAGGCGCGAATATCTGTTCATAAGGCCTAGACGACTCGTAACTAAGCATCCATAGATTCCGCCATCAATAGTTCGGCAAGGATCAATATCGATGAGAAGTTCCAAAAAAAGCGATCCGACTCCGACGAGCAGCTCCTCGGACTCATTCAAACGAATAGGGCGTTCGATCTTCATGGAGATCAACGGGCAAGAAGAATTGGCGAACAGAACGATCAGCGGATTAATAATGCACGGGGCTTTGTCGGAGGCTGGCAAGATTGGGTTCAGGCTGGAGGCCCATCACACGTCGCACATGGGCTTGCGCGAGGCGGTGCAGAACCTTAGGCGAGAACACGAGGCTACGGGGATTGCTCATTGTCTCCTATACTGAGGACAAGATGTTGCGCCGCCTGACTGCCCGAAAACTGCCCACGGTTCTCGTCGACGAAGATACCAAGGTGCCAAAAATCAATACCGTACGGGACGACAGCTTCGAGGGTGCTCGCCAGGCCGTCTTGCATCTAGCAGGGTTAGGACATCAGCGGATTGCCTATGCACACTGGAACAGGGAGGACATCAACCGCTGGAGGCCCATGGGGTATCATCGGGGGATGCAAGAAGCGGGTCTGCGCCGCTTGCAGAAATGGGAGTTACTGACGGAATTGACGGCTGCCGGCGCGCATAAGTTAGTCGACAAGTTCCTTGGCATGGCATCACGTCCCACTGCACTCTATTGTTTCAACAACACGCTGGCGAACCTGGCTATCGCGGAATTCAAGAGACGCGGAATTCGGGTTCCAAAAGACGTTAGCGTCATGGGAGCAGGAGGCGAGGAAGTTGTCGACCTCACTTGCCACCAAGTTGATTGGAATCAGATGGGGCGGACGGCTGTTCAAATCCTATGTCGCGCTCTGGCCGCCCCCGAGCGACATCAGGCCGAGCACCACTTGTGCTCGCACACGATGCGATTGGGCAAGACCACAGCTGGCCCCAGTTCGAAAGGCCAAGTCAATCGCTGAGTCTGGCTGCACTCATTCGCGATGCAAGCATACAGGAGGCATTGAGGCTATTGCTTTGCAACACTTACTGTACGTTCCAATTGAATGCCAAAGGCAGCAATTCTATCTCGAACTTTACCGCGGGTAATCCCTAGGATTTCTGCCGTTTTGGACTGATTTCCACCGGCCACATCGAGGACCTTAGCAAACAATCGACGTTCCATGTGTTCCAGTGCTTCGGCGTAAAGATTGGTTGACCCAGCCGCGAGTTTTTCGTCGATGAATTTGAAAAGTTGGAAATCATCGCTACATGCAGGCAACGCATCCGCCACGATTTGCTGCGTGAGATGACTTGATTCGCCAAATGGTGCCTGCGTTGTTTCGATTGGAATCGAGGGATCAATGGGGATTACGTTTGATGATTGAACTAAATCCGAAATCGCATTCGATTGTCCGGAAACGAAAGGTGGCAAATTATCTGCACCGATGACAGTTCCAGTGGTATTGATCATCGATTGGCGAACCACCGATTGCAGTTGTCGAACATTACCCGGCCAATCGTATTTTAGTAGGAATTCATAAGCCGCTGGAGCTATCCCCTGAATGTCTTTCTTTCCCATCTCAGACTTCGCACGTCTCAGGAAATACTCGAGTAAAAGCGGAATGTCCTCCCGTCGTTCTTTCAACGGCGGAAGGTCGATGGTGAAGCCGTTCAATCGATAGAGCAAGTCATCGCGAAATTCATTTTGCTTTACCATTTGTTCGAGAGGACGATTCGTGGCGGCGATGATTCGTACGTTGGTGGTAACCAATTCGTTTCCACCGACGCGTTCAAACTTTTGCTCTTGAAGCAGTCGAAGCACTTTGCCTTGAATGATGGTGGACATGTCACCGATTTCATCTAAGAATATCGTACCACCGTCGCACTGTTCGAACCGCCCAATTCGGCGGCGTTCCGCTCCAGTGAACGCCCCTTTTTCGTGCCCAAATAGCTCGCTCTCAAGCAGCTGATCCGGTATAGCTGCACAGTTGACAGCCACAAAAGGCATATTCACTCGGTCGCTGTGCTGAACCAATGCGCGAGCAACCAGCTCTTTTCCGCAACCGCTTTCACCACGAATAAGGACTGTAACATTCTCGGCTGCGACCCGACCAATGGATTTATAGACTTCTATCATCGCCTTGGATTTCCCTACGAACCGCTCACCTCCCGATTCGCCCTCTCCGACTTGAAAGGCTACTGGCTCATCCATCATGCGTCGAGCTTTGATAGCGCTGAGCGTCAGACTTCGAATTTGTCCGATATCTATGGGTTTCGACAAATAATCGAACGCACCAGACCTCATTGCTTGGATCGCCGTCTCGCTTGACGTGTCACCAGTAATGAAGATAACCGGCAGCTTACGATCAATTGCTCGAATCTTTCGAAACAGTTCCAGCCCGTTATGATTCGGTAGGAAAACATCGAGCAAAACGACCGACGGCTTTTCGGATTCAAGCAATTCCAGTCCAATGTCTCCGTCCGCCGCCGGAATCACGGAGATCCCGAAATGTCCATTCAAACCACTTGCGACAATATGGCGAACAGATCGGTCATCATCAATAATTAGTACTTTGGTCAATCCAACACTCCCATGGCAAGAATTTTTCGCCCTGCTATTTTTAACCGTTGGCGTTGTTAAATCTAGGGTTGATATATGCCATAATCCTGTTTTTAGTCTAGTTATGACTTAATGTTTTTCGTCCGCCGCAGCGGCAATCTTCAGAACGGAATTGGTCGGTACGCTTGCTAGTTGGTCGAAAACCGTCTCAATTGCAGCGAAATAGTACAATCTCTGTTAGTTTCTTCGAGGAGCTGAAGGAGTTATTCGAAGAGCTGTAGGAGTTATTGCGATTAAGGCTGTGGAGACACGCAGTCTTTATTGGCACGCCAATTGCCACAGGCAGGTATTCACGTGGACAATACATCCATTTCTCCAACATCCTGCAAAGACAACCAAAGCCATGTTTCAAATTGACGAGGAACGAGCACTGCTGGCGTTGGACGGTAATCGGCATTTGTTGATGGAGCTGGCAATCATGTTTAGAGAGGACGTGCCTCAGATTTTGCAAGAACTTAATACCGCAATAGGTAATGAAAATGCAACGCAAACGCAGTCGGCGGTTCACAGTTTGAAAGGACTGGCATCCACATTTTATGCGAAGCCAACCGTTGATCTCGCACAACGCTTGGAGGACTCAGCCGCACACGGTAAACTGGAAATATTTCGCGAAGGGGAACTGGAGAAACTTGAAAAGTCTATTCAGTCCGTCATACAAGAGTTCGTTGAACGCGGATGGGTCGCCGAGTTGGAATCGGAGCCTTGAATGGATATCATTCAGTTTCTACTTTGCCCTCGCTCGCATACTGAGGCGATCGATCGAAGAAATTGTAAAAAGTTGCGACCTGTACGCTTGAATTGCGATGAAATCGCTAACGATTTGAATATGCCAAGGTTCTCAGCCGAATGTATTCTTGGCAAAAAGATGGTTGGCAGAAAGATAAACACAAGGATTACGTCTCAAAAGTCACTGACCGCAAAAGCTATAACTCCGTTCAATCCTAATTTCAGCTAAGCTAAATCGATGTCTGGCACATGTCTGGCACCTTTTCCAATCGGTGAAAAGTATCCACAATCGTCATGGAAATGAAGTAGTAATAGTGCGTTGGTTAGATCTAGATCAGTCGTCAAAAAGAGGGCATGATGCACCCAATCGAGCAACGGCTCCCATTTTTTCGCCAACTATTCCCGCGACCCTAGGTCCAACTCGAATGGCAATGTTGGTGCATTCGTGAACAACTTCGATTGACTTAAAAACTTTCTCGGGCAACGCCTACTTCCAATTGCGAGAAAGCAGCTAGGCGCTTACCGATTAGATTATCAATCGATTACTTTATCTTCCAGTCGATAACTCCGCACGAATCTCGCTAATGAGTCGTTCGATTTGGTCCAGTTTGGCTCGAATCGATTGAGGTGCACCCCGTGGGTTTTCATATTGGTTCGTCGAGTTCAAGTACGCCTCTCCAGTTTGACCATTTCGAAGATAGACAATCGTCGTGGGACCGTTATTGGCCTGCAAAAGATACGTCGTAATATCCTCGGAGCGGCCGACAGGATTACCATTGATGCTAACAATCTGATCGCCAGCCCGCAACCCTGCCCGGGCTGCGATGCTGTTGGTAACGAGCGATGAAATGAAAACGCCATTGTTTCTCGTCCCGAAGGACCATCCAAGTTGACTTGGGTTTGAGCCTAATTGGGGCGATGATTGATGAATCGTTACAATTTTTCCGTTCCGTAGAACTTGCAAATTTTGATTAGACTGAAGGAACGAGTTGGCAGAGTTCAAATCCCGAATAGGAGTTCCATTTGCATCAACGAGTTGGTCGTTTGGAAGAATCCCCATCCCTCGCATCTGCGAATTGATGTCGTTCCGGAATCGAATCGTCCCATCTTGTCCAACAGCAGCATGATCGTTCAGGTTAGCTCGCAAGACACCCAGCAATTGTGCACCGACCGATGTTCCTGCTCCTTGCTGATTGTTAAAGATTGGTTGCGAACCACTTTGCAAGGGGGGAGCTACGACCTGACCGTTCAATTGCGTACGTCCTTGAACCTGCGCATTGGAAGGGATGTTTTGTCCACCCGGCAGATCAGGCTGAATTGCATTTTGAATTTGCTCGCGAATGACTCCTCGCAGTCCTCCACCCTGATTGGAAGTTTGACCGCCGTCGTTAGTACCACCGCCTTGTCCTCCGAGCAAGCCTCCTAGAATGTCCTGACTCCACGACAAACTGGACATGCAGGATGTCATGGCAAATATGGTGCAAAAAACAAATCTCTTCATGATTTCACGTGATTCCTGACTATGGAGTAAATAGGTCCGGTTCGAAGATATAGTATATCGGATAGACAATGACAACAATTCATCGTGAGGGGCTCTTCGACTACGCTCGAAGTCAAAGCCTTGAACGCACTTTCCGTGCCAAATGAAAAAGCCGCGTCGCGTACTTTCAGAATTACATTCATCAATTGAAAAGAGATCGTTTCCCACTTGCGTATGCACACTAATGCGTGCAAATCGACGGGTGGCATCAAAACTGCTAGATTTCTTATCGGTCAATGGCTCCTCATCCGATGGACCAACCGATATTTGCTTCAAAAGCCCCTGCTGTCGAACCAAACAGGAATTGTTACGGAATGAGAGCCGCATCCAACATCTTTCCATTCATATTGCATGGAGCTAAGGAAGTCTCCAAACTCCTCTCGATATGGATTATTTTTGGAGTGTGTTCGGCGCAGTCATCGGACGATGCATCCACTACTAGTAGGCAACTAGGTGTATTGAAAGAACAACGAGATCAAATCTCCTCGCAAATCGCTCTCAACGGTGACAACGCCGAAACGAACGGACCGCTCAAGGCTCTAGATTCACTTCTGGCCCAGCATCAATCTAAATTAAACGAGCTAGTAGTAGTAAATCAACAATTGCAGGAGGCGAAGCAGCAACTGGAAAAATTGGAAAAATATGATCCCGACGAAAAGAAACCTTATTCGTTTCTTAAGCTGGACGCGCTTCGGACCTTACTCGAAAAAGAACAAGTGAATGAGGAACTTCTCAAGACCGAATCGAAAGCTGCAGGCAAACTAGTTGACGGTGCCAAAGAAGAATTCACCGAAAAGGAAAAAATTTCCAATACTGTTCGAACACAGAAAAGTGACAAGTCCGATAGCTTTTTAACGAACGATGCAGCAGACTTTAATTTGGCTAAGGCAAATCTAGGCCTGCGAAAGACCGTGTTGGAACTTTTAAAGACTCGACAGGCACTTTGCGTCATAACGCAAAAACAGCTCAAGACGAAGATTGAAGTGTACGAGAAGGGAGTCAAGTTCTCCGTCGACGATCGAGAGACGATAATTTCGCAGTTGAAAAAAGATCACATATCATGGCTGTCGCAGAAACGGGAAGCAGAATCGCGCATCCAGCGTTTGATCATGCTCGAGTCAAACCAAACGGCTAGCGCTGCAGATTCTCGCAATTTATCCGATTCCCTATTGATCGGTGAATCAATCGACATCTATCAAACTTTGGAAGCCTACTTTAGTCAGATCGCCGACACATTGGAGGAAGCTCAACTGCAATGGAAATCCCGCTTTGAATTGCAAAGTTCAGAACGCACCAACCTAGCAACCCTTAAGGAATGGAAATCCAATCTTGACGACCTGCTGGATAGGATCGACGCCTACGTTTTGGCAATCCATCGAAAACGAGATTCGTTTCGGAATACGACGGAACCAACGCAAGTGGAGAATTCCGAACTGCGGGGTCAAGATGCCATACAAGCTAAATGGGATGCTCAAAAATTCCTGGATAGTGCCAGCGCTAAAATGGTGGACCAATTTCAGACGGTCAAGTCACCCCTCGTTCGCTTTCGCAAGGAAATTCGAGATAGCATCGCCAAGTCAACATCGTTTTGGAATTCAAGTCCAACCGACTTTGTAAGGGAGTTGTTGTCATATGAAGTCGCTGAAGTAGACGAAAAAGGGATTCCTATATCGAGGGCCATATTCCTGGTCTTTTTGATTACGGCAGGCATTTATGCGTCTTTCCTCGCAAGCAAGCTTGTTGGGAAGTACGTGTTTCCAATCCTAGGCGTGAAGCCAGGGGTCGCTGTCGCGTTGCGTTCGATTTTTCGCTATTTGCTTTGCATCGTGTTTGGGATAGTCGCCTTTAGACTGATGGAAATTCCATTGACGGCCTTTGCTTTCCTAGGAGGTGCTGCGGCCATCGCAGTCGGATTTGGAAGCCAAGACGTCATGAACAATTTTATGAGTGGAGTAATACTGCTGACAGAGCAACCCATTCGAGTGGGAGACGTAATCCTGTTGAGCGAGAATCAGTGCATTGTGACTCATATTGGATTGCGTAGCACCCGACTGCGCAATTATCAGAATTATGAGCTCATTGTTCCGAATACATTGCTTATCGAAAAGCTTGTTACCAATCTCACTTTGAGTGACAATTTGATTCGAGTTGCAGTCCCCTTGGTAGTAGATCGAACCGAATCGATTCAGGAATCGATGCAATCCATCATTCTGGCGCTCAAGAGGGAAAGCCGCGTTCATCAAACCATGGAGCCAATCGTTTTGCTCAAGGAGGTCGATACTTATTATCTCACGTTCGAAGTGCACTTCACGATCGAGTTTACCGATCCGATGGAGAGCCTCAATGCGCAAAGCAACATTCTTGCAGTGATTGGTCAGCTCTTTCCATCGAACAGAAATAAGTCAGTGGAAGATAACGAAGGTATGGAAGGCTCGGACGCAACACCCGCTGCGGAAAGGGATGACCCCGGGAAGTTGTCTCGGATACAGCTGGAAAGGGAAATTAAGAAACTTCAGGCTGTATTAGTTACGAAAAAGTAGCAATTTTCAATCCCCTTTGCTTCCCAATCGATCAGTTTGCTTCCTGTGCATTCGAATAGGCCGACAATGCGACAAGCGGCTTAGCGTGTTCCTCTACTAGCGCGTGATTTTACAAAAACAAAAGAGCTTTGTTAGACAGCGCCTCTTTCCCATTTAATCTGGTCGGCCTTAAACCGGTGATAGGTACGTCATTTGCTGTTAACTTGCAGACATCTTTGCGTTTAGACGTAATGGCGTCCGCATTCAGCTACGAGCACTCCAACTCCCCGTATTGTGGTTTACTTGTTCGCAAATTTCCTTTCTTTTTGGAGATCGATA
>JAYVBW010000394.1:0-4556 GCA_043750255.1 Pirellula sp. | reverse complement strand
AAGTCAGCGTTGCTGTTGGCTGCGTTCGAATCTACTTTTTCTGCGAAGACCTCTTGAAGGGCTTTGGACAGGGCTGCGCCGTCGTCGGCCCGACGGTAACTGTGCACTCGCGTTGCCAGCGAGTGATTTTGTTGCATATCGACCCCAATAGCATCCACCATGAGTCCACGCGACAACACGTCGGGCAAGTACAGTGCTAGCAATTTTGCATCGCTCGCCTCGCCATCGGTGACGATAAGCAGTCGGTAGTTTCCGTAAATCTGTTTTTCTCGCAATTGAAGTAGTGCATCTGCCCCCTCGCGCATTCGATCTCCAAGCGGTGTTCCGCCATCTGCAATGACTGATTCCACCCTTCGCGTTGCTTGGGGCACCGACAAATGTTCTAAAGGTATGGCCCAATGCTGCTTAGATCGATCGCCATTGAGTAGCAAGAGCCCCACCTTGGTATCAGCAGGAAACTGTTTGAGGACGGCTCCAATGGCCTTCTTGGCCGCCTCGATGCGAGGGACCCCACCGTTCATGATTTTGTTCATCGAACCAGAATCGTCCAACACGATTACTACGCTGTCACTGGCCGAGGCAGTTGAAGCCCAAGCAAACGAAGCGATAGCAACAAGACAAAACAAAGGGCGAAGTTTGGAATTCATGGAATCATTTCTACGTTCGAAAAGGTTATCGTTAGAAATTGAAGTCGGACGGAGCAAGCGACTCTGGATTGACCTTCACGATTCGAAACTCGACACGCATATTCTCTTTGGCTTCTTCGAGATTCTTGGGCTTAGGAATCACTGGCTCCATCACTCCTGCACCCACAGGTACAATCTGCGAAAGGTCGATGTTCATCCCTTCTCGCTTGGCATAAAGTTGCAATTCAGTGAATACATTGTCCGCACGAGACTTGGAGAGATTGAGAGCAGCTTGCATGGTTACGGACGGATCTGGATTTCCGCCACCGAAAGCCCCACCCTTAATTAATTCCATGACTTCTTTCGTTCGATTGAGATCGAGCGGTTTGCCATTCATGAAGTATCGATAGTTACCAGCAGTTCCGTTTTGTTGAATGACTCCCTTGGCAATACCACTCTTGATCAGATCCAACAGCGTCTTTGTTGGATCCGAATGTCCTCGGATGATGACTCGAGCGTTTCCAAATTTGCTCGCTTCTTTGAGAGCTCGAGAAAAATCTGAGCCGTATCGATCCGCAGAGAAATCTTTTTGGTCCGGTTCGAAACCGATAGTAAAGCTAACGATCGTATTCGCATCGAGATTGTCTCCCAAGAATAATTCGGTGGATTCTGCCGTGTTCTTGTCAAACTTTTCACTGGACTTGAGTTCGGCATACTCGATCTCAGCTAGCTTCGCGATCGCCTTGTAATCGAAGTCATTAGGATCGAATCCGTTCCTTCCTTTGGCGTAACCCCAGCTTGTAGCCAAGTCGATCGCTTCGCTCATCTTTCCAGTGAATCCGCTCAAGTTTCCTTTGTCGAGAAAGAAAGCCATCTGCCCCGTCAAGCCTACAAACGAGCAGTCGAGCAACAAGCCGTGCGCATCCTCCTCTAATGTCGGGATGGTTTCTTTGCCGAAGATGCGTTGTGACAAACCAAGGATTTGCTCGTATTCCTTGGACAGTTTTTTTGTCTCAGAAAAACTTCGTCGCATGGCAACCAAATTCTCAGTGGCCTTGAGTTGCCCAGCCACAAACTTCTTTACCCAGTCTTTGTTGGCATCGTACCAGTCGCGTCGCACTGCATAGACGTCGGCGATAGAACGGCTCATCTGCGCTGTGCTATTGACGACATGAGCACCTACCACGGTTCCTTCCGCCCCGGTGCCAATTTCCGTAAGACCGGTGCTCAAGCCCATCATGTCGGGCGTGATTACACAACATGCATCGATGGTTGGGTCTTTTCGAAAGGCTTCTGCGGGGCCACCAGGTCCGGTAATATCCTTGGTCCAAACGATCGTTACATCGGATTTCGTAAGCTTGGCAGCGCCGAGCGAATCGTATAGCAAACCAACGTGCGGTCCACCTTGTTGACATGCGATCTTCTTGCCCTTGAGATCGTTCAAGTTACGAATGGCTTTTCGTCCGACGATATGATCTCCTGCGCTCCACGACAATTGCATGATGATGACGGGCTTGGTTTTCGGGTCCGCGCCGAGCACTTCGCCTGCTAGACCAATCATATGCATGGTACCTCTCAGGATCGGCGATTTGCCTTGCACGTAGTTCCTTACTTGCCCGACAAAGTCATCCCCGTTGACCAACTGAATGTCGAGACCCGATTTCTGAAATAGCGATGAAGGCTTGGTCTTAAGATCGCCGTTTGCTAGAAATGTAGCAACGTCTCCGCCCCAGAGAATATAAGGCACTTCGATAGGACCGCCCTTGGCAACGGGCCCTGTTTTGACTGGTCCGAGCATGTCAGCGAATGGCTCTTGCGCAAACAGCGACCCAGAAAGTAATAAAATCGCGGACCAGGCAACGAAAAAGGTAGGTCGAGTGTGGTGTCGTGTCATGTTGGTTAATTTGGGTGGAATAAGATTGGAGTGTTTTGTGTTCTTTGCAGCTGATGTTTAACCGATCGAGGCCCTAAAGCCTCGATCGCTCCCATGTTTAACCGATCGAGGCCCTAAAGCCTCGATCGCGGGCGTTGGGGAAACGGACGGGTCGCAAGTATTCTACCAAATCGTTAGGTGGCACCCGCCGCTGCGCGGGTTAAACATGTTGCGACCGTGGTAGGTGGCACCCGCCGCTGCGCTGGTTAAACATGTTGCTCTGTTACCGAATACCCTTCAGTTCAAGTAGGCGAATTTCGTCTTCCATCAGGGCGCGATCTTTTTCGGAAATGTTAGGATCCGGCAAAAGCGACCGCCTCGTGCAATTGATTAGTGCTTGTAGTGTCTGATACCGCCGAGTTTGTTTGATGGCTGGCTGCATAAAATCGCGAATGATGCTCTTCAAGTCGTCTTGGTCTTTGGGCGGAATCGCTTTGAATTGACTACGTAGAGCCGCAAAGCCAGCCGACGAAAAGTCCTGTTCCAGCCCCTCGCAGTCCAGCCAATTTACCAGTTCGTCGCTGACAATATTCGTGGGTTTGAGCATCCATCGAATAAAATCCTTTCGATCCTCTCCAGTCGGGTCGAGAATTGGAATAATCAAGTCCCCAACGCGACCAGGCCGACGAATATCCGGTGACAGCAAATGAATCCTCGCGGTCATTAACAGCCAAATCACTTTGCCTCGCAGCTTCGGGTCGCTCATCATGCCCTGGATCTTGCCGGTGAGCCGTCGCTCGGTCTCGTGTGCACCTTCACCAACACCACCGAACTGCGTGTCCGCTTCATCGACGAAAATGACGACTTTTTCCAAGGCTTCTAGTACGCGGCGCAACCTCTCAAAGATAACGTCCGTCTGCCCAAACCACTGGCTGCGTATGTTCTTGAGTACCAAGACAGGCATATCCAACTCGGCCGCCACCGCTTCAAAGATAAAAGTCTTGCCGCCGCCTATGGGACCCGCAATGGCTGCACCGGGCAACGCTCGGTCGTCGGGTAATTTCATACGCGGTATCAAGTAGACGTTCAGAAACTCCTTCAGTTTGGAAAAGCCGATGACATCCTTGAGCGACTGCGACGGCTTTTTGAACTCGATAACATCTTCGCCCAACTGCGATTGAATGAACTGCTCGACTTGGAGCGTTGTATCCTGGCGCTCAATCGGCTTCTGCGCATAGTCGGCTGCTAATAGCAACTGACGCATCGCGTGGAGACTCAAACCGGCGGTGGCCTCTGCTACGGTATCTGCCGACTGCTGAACCGTACGATTGGACCGGAGGGAGCCGTGCCATTGGATAAAATGCTTGCGTGAAGCCAGATCCGGAGCCGCAACATCGATTGAGACGACTTGAGGCATTCGAGAAATGCGGGGATGTATTAGGCTACGCGACTCAGCGAAGAGCAGTACCGTGTCCTTGCCGCCGAAAAACGTCGGATCGCCAAACCAGTCGGTCACAATGGCGATCCGCCGAACCTGTGCATCGTTCATTCGGGCCACATCCCCATCACCCGCAGGAAGAAGCATGTCGGCACCCTCGATCAGAATAAGAAGATTCTCCTGCAGGCACGTCCGTGAACAAATCGTCAGTTGCCTCAAGAACTCTAAGGCTTGGGTGGCGTTGCCAATCGCATCTCGCAAGTATTGATCGAACTCGCGGCGCCGCAACTCGAATTTGCTACCATCATTCAGCACTTCTCTCATTGGAACCGCGTCGACTGAGATTCCGTTCTTCCATGCGGCCCATGCCTCTCGCAGCTTAACCTTGTCTTCGTCGGAAACACGAACCGGCCCGTTCAATTCATAGACGACCTGGATCAAGCCATGGATTTGCGTCTTGGTTTGAATAAACGCGAGCAAGGGAACATACTGCTTACCATCAAAATAAAGGTCGTAAATATTGCCTGAAATGACAATGGAACGAGCCTGGCCTGAATTGATAATGCGTGCAAGGTGTCCGAAAAACGGATACGACGTCGTGGGAAGATCACCCGTAGGA
>JAYVBW010000393.1:0-5544 GCA_043750255.1 Pirellula sp. | reverse complement strand
CTCGCGATTAATTGCAATGCAGACTCCAATGACTCCTGTTCAAATCCAATGGTAATTTTCGATTCTAAAACGTCATCAATCGACTTGGCCGGAGGTTTCGTTGCGGACTTAGGTTTTGAAGCTACCGTGGGAGCCGGCTCTCCAGATAAAAAGTTTAAGGCCATCCAGCTTGCAACTACAATATTGCTCATCGCATCAGGTGGAAGATAAGCGTTGGCCACGACTTGTCCATCCTCGAAACCAAATCGTCCATAGCGATTGAGGGCTCTCATCATCTGTGGATAACGCAGTCCTATCGCCCGCCAATACGGATGTAGCGTAACACCGGACGACAAGCCCTTTTCAAAACCGTCTGGCACCGCCAGCAAACTCGACTTCAGGGACGCAGTGAACTTGCTAGCATCCCGCGTTTCTGAACCCAACATGCGTAACTCCATGTACCAGCGAGGTTCGAAGGTTGTGGCAAACGCGACTGCTTGCATTGATTCGTCAATAGAATTGCGAAGAGCTTCTTGGGCTTTGGGTGCTGACGAAAGAAGTTCACGGCCATCACCGAAAAGGAAACTTGGCGCAAACAGTACGCATAAGTCCGACCGACTATCTGTCGACTTTAACAGCGTCTCCAATTGCCTGCGAAGCGGAGCTGGACCACCATTGAGTTCCGGCAATGTGGCAATCAATTCTTCGGAGCCAACCACGGCTCGCTCGATCATCGCAGTACCGTCCGTTTGCATTCCATCCATGGCAATCGCAATGGCATTCGATGGAGATTCATTGCTCCAAAGTCCTTTTTTGGTGTTGCTCTTCGGATCGAACAATTGTAACGAGAAACCGGAGACTGATTGCGTGACAGAATCGATAGCAACTGGTTGCGAATACGAAACCCGAAAAACTGCCTGCGGGACTCCTGGCTTTTTACTTGGATACAATGCCATGGCGACGGAGTTGATGCGATCGTCGCTTAGCAAAGGAAGGCCCGTGAGTAGCTTAGTCAAATCCGGCTGAGACTCGAGCCACCATTTCCCAATTCCGTTTAAGCTACCTCGATGATTCCAGGCATTGCCAGACACAAAAACCATCGCTTCTAGACCAGCCGGGAACATCTCAAGTGAATGGGGAGAGCCAGCTTGAGGCGGTGCCCAAAGCAACTGGCCATTGTCCGGTTCAATTGCGAAATATTCGGTTACCGACTCCGTAGGTTTCTTTAAAGTCCCTCCATCACTATTGGATATCGAAACTTGTCCGGTAGTGTCCGTCTTTAGGTCCTTTCGATTCACATTAGGTGAAGCAGTCGACGCCAGTTGCTTGTCCGAACCACTGTTTGATGATTGACCACCATTTCGAACGAGCACGGTGACGACGAGTGCAAAAATCAGACAGGAACCGCCTAACATTGCAGGCAACAGCCAAACGGGCTTTTTTTTCTTTGTCTTTTTCTTGCCTGTCTTCTTCTTCTTGGGGCCTGAGGAGGCCCTTCTCTTCGGTTCAGTCAAGGAGCCAGCCTCCAGCTTCGAAACGGTTGAGTCACCCGTAGCCGGTATTTCTTTCGTTGGCGTGGTCGGTTGCTTCTCAGACTCATTGACCGCGAATTCAATCGCCTTAATAAACTCAGAAGCAGAAGCAAATCTTGCAGTTGGGTTTTTGGCTAACAAATGGTCCAAGCATCGTTGCAAGGGCGCTGGCAACTTCGATGGACCAAGTGATCGAGACCAAACACATCCCAACGCGTACAAATTGGTTTGAAAGGTATGCGAACTATTTGGAAGCGTAAGCTCTGGAGCAGCAACAGCGAGTTGAGTGTCCCTAGAGCTTGTAATGACCGATTTGCCGTTGGTCGCATACGGGTTTACGGGAGGGAAAAGTGGATCGCGGCGAAGAACAAACTCTCCGTCGTCAACACACCAAATGGCATCAGGACAAACACAGCCATGCACCAATCCCGAGTCGTGCATTTTCTGAAGTCCCGCTGCTATCTGCTCAACCATAGCTACCGACTCGGACCAACTCAAGGTCCGATCACTAAGCACGGAAGTTAACGATTGGCCATCGAGCACTTCACAAAGGGCAACGACGCTAGACTTAACTATTCCTGAAAAAAGCCACTTGTCGATCGAAGGATGAGAGACCGCAACTTGCTTGGTGGCTAGAACCAAACTAGGCGGCCAATTTTGCAGTTCTGTTCGCTGCAACTCCTGGACTGTTAAGAGATAACACCATCGCGGCGGGTGTTTCGATCGGCTAGAATCAAACGCCAGGAACCAATTCGCCCCAAGACGCGCTTCTAAGGACTCGGAGATGCGGTACGGACCTATTGCGATCGGAATAGATAGGTCGCCATACAAAACGTTTGCTTGAAAGGAAGTGATTTTGCCGAGTCGAATAAGTCCTGTGGCCAATTTGCTTGCATCGTTCAAGCATTCTGGGGCCGAAGACTTCGCGATTTCGATGGCCCAATTCCGGCATTCTTCCTGAGACGCTAATCCGGTTGCTTGGATTCTCTCCCACAGTTGGACGGACGATGGCGTCACAGTTATTGCCCTAAAACATACGCGAAGATAAGAGGTGCTACGATACTTGCATCGCTATGGATCATGAACTTGGGTGAGTCCGCCGTCAACTTATTCCATGTGATTTTTTCGTTTGGAACGGCACCACTATAGCCACCATAGCTTGTATCTGCATCGCTAATCTGAGCAAAATAGGCCCATCGTCGCGTGTCCGGTTCGTCACAATCTTGGATCAACATGGGAACAACGCAGATTGCGAAATCGCCCGCAATTCCGCCTCCAATTTGAAAGAATCCGATGCCTCGCTCTTTGCTCAAAGTACGATACCATTGGGCCAATCGTTCCAGTTGATGGGTCCCGCTTTTTAAAGCATGATGGGTTGAAACAGTGCCATCCATAACGCGTGCGGCAAACATATTTCCGAGAGTGCTATCTTCGATTCCAGGAGAAAAAACGGGAATACCAGCTTCTTTTGCAGCGATCATCCACGAGTGTTCTGCCGGGATCTTGTAGAGCGGCTTAAGATCAGGCTCGTCGAGCAACATGAACATATACTCGTAAGGAAAGTAGCTCTTGCCTTCCGCAGCAGCTTTGGCCCAGTATTTGACCAAACGACTCTGCATGTGTTTCATGACAGTCTCAGGAATACATGTGTCCGTAACTCGATTGTAACCTTCGTCTCGCAACGCAACTTCGTCCTCGACGCTCAGCGCCCGCCAGTTTTCGATCAGTCTGTATTCATCGTGAGCAAACAGATTGAACAAATCCTCTTCCAGGTTTGCGGCAGTGCACGAGATCGCGTGTACTTTTCCATCGCGTATCATTTCGGCGAGCGAAATGCCGAGTTCAGCCGTACTCATCGCGCCAGCCAAGGAGACCATCATGGCTCCATGCTCTTGAACTACCAATTTTTTGTAAGCCTTAGCGGCAGCAAGTGTTTCGCGTGCATTGAAATGGCGAAAGTGCTTTTCCATGAACGCCGAAATCGTCATTTTTTAGTCCGAGAAAGAATGTTGAGAGAAACTATGTGCGAGCCATAGGCATTACGACGTAGGTGTAGCCATCGTCTGTTGAAAACATAGCAGGTTCTGCGTTGCTTCGGACCTCTATGGCGAAGTTCTTTTCTAAGTCAAGAGCCTTGAAAAAGTCCAAAACAAAACGATAGTCCATCGTAATTTTAACTTCCTCCCCTGTATAAGATATCGGCATTTCAATTCGCGATTGACCGATGTCAGCAGTACGAGCAGCGACGACGAGAGTACCATTACCAAACACAAATTCGACACCGCGGCTCTCGGGGTCGGCCACGATGGATGCTTGGCGAATTGCGTGTAGAAATGGTCCAACCAACCCTTCAATACGTGTTTTATTTTCGCGACTTGGAATGACTTGTCGCCAATTCGGATATCTGCCTTCGACAAGGCGAGAATAGATCGTGCAACGGTTCGTTCGAATGAGTATGTCGTTGCTACGAGCCGCAACGTGGACCATATCATCCTTTTCACTAATGGAGCGATCCATCAGAGTCAGAGTTTTGGTAGGAACGATCGTAGACATACCGGAATTTTTGAAGCCGCCAACCGAAGTCCCTTTTCCATGCATGCACGCCAACCGTCGACCGTCCGTAGCGACCGTCGTAATATGTTCGCCGTCCATTTCGAAAAGCACTCCGCCAAGTTGGTATCGAGTGCTTTCATTGTCGGTCGCAAAAATGGTGCGTTTGACTAGCTCTTTAAAAAGTCGAGCTGGCAGTTCGAAATAGCTCTCTTCGGCAAATTCCACTACGCTTGGGAACTCATCCGGATTAGCGCGCGGCAAATGGAATTCCGAATGGCTCCCCAAGAAATCGAGCGAATTCTCGGTGGATTCAATGGTTAGGGATTCATCGCTGGCTTCGCGAAGAATATTTCCGACTCGCTGAACGTTGAATAGAGCACGACCTGGTGCGAGAACTTGAACGTTTTCAACTTCCAGCCGAATTCCGGCCTCCAAATCGGTTGCCATCAACACAACTCGTCCTTCCGTAGCATCGATTTTGATATTGTTTAGGACTTCTTTCGGGCTTCGGGTCGGCGCGATTCCAGCTGCGATTTGAAATGCACTCAGCAATTTCTCGCGATTACAAATGATTTTCATATGTCAGAACTCGGTTCAAATGACTTTTGGGAATGCTGGATCCGTTTTTTGAACCCAATGTTGTAGCCTGAATTGAACAAAAACTGTAGAGGGGACTGGAGTAGCGGCACCCAATTCGAGGAGACACGCGAGCATTCGTGTGGTATTGGAGTAATCGCTGGAAAAGGGCATAATGCAGGCCGACTGTCAATCGATTCAAAATTGTGGTTTGTTTTCAGGAGGAGAGCATGGACGCACACTGGCATGAAACATTTGTGGACTTCGGCGAAGACCCGCTAATGCCGTTTCCTCGCACAACGCTTAGTCGAATCGAAGCCAAAAGCACTGACGAATTGCGAGGGCTTGTTTCACGCAATGCTCCCAAGTTGCCTGGCGTCTATGGGATGCTGGACGCGACGGGGAGATTGATTTACGTAGGAAAATCGAAATCACTGCGCAATCGATTGCTTAGTTACTTTATGCCTAACAACACCGATGAAAAGGCAGGTCGAATCATTCAGGCCGCCGAGGCGATTGTTTGGGAAAAACAGCCAAGCGATTTTGGGGCGCTGCTCCGCGAACAAATGTTGATTCGGCGATGGCAACCTAGACTGAACGTAGTCGGGATGCCGAAACGCCAGCAGCAAGCGTTCGTGTGCATTGGCAATGCGCCAGCAGAACACTTTTACTTGAGCAAGCAATTCGATCCAAATGCGGCGGATTGTCAGGGTCCGTTTCATGGAATCGGAAACTTGCACCGTGCAGTCGAGATCCTGAATCGTCACTATTTGTTGAGAGATTGCAGTCAAAAGACACCCATGCTGTATTCGGACCAACTGCAGCTCTTCGATTTGGAACTGCGAGCAGGATGCGTTCGCCAAGAAATCCGTACCTGCCTTGCCCCGTGCTTGCGGTCTTGTAC
>JAYVBW010000392.1:0-10329 GCA_043750255.1 Pirellula sp. | reverse complement strand
TCCATTCCGCATTGACCATGTTTGGACCACTTCCGTGATGACCCCATTAGGACTGCGGACTCTTTCTTGATGAACGCAAATCGAACTTTTTCCAATATCTCTTTTGGCAACGGTTGGCCATGCAGTTCGTTCAGTTTCGGCTTCGGATCGAACAGATCCAATTGCGATGGAGCGCCTGCCTGCAGCAGGAAGATACAGTTTTTGGCTTTTGGCGCAAAATGCGGCGGCTTCATCGCAAGGGGATTGATGGCCTCGTCGGCACTGAGCATCGCTCCCAAGGCAGCCATGCCCAATCCGCTTGCCGAAGACGTGAGAAAATTCCGGCGAACCTGTTCGATATTTTTTTCGAAGGGAACCATGCTACACTTTATTCGCGAGTGATAAACTCGTCCAGATTGATTAAGATTCGAGCGGTTGCTATCCAAGCCGCATTCTCTTGGATGGAAATATTCGGAACAGAAAAATTACCAACCAAGGCCTTTGCCTGATCCAGGTGATCGGCATACCAACTTCGCGATGCTTCCAATAGAGCGACTAGTTCATTGAGGTCTCGCTCGCTAGGAGGTCGCGCAACGCAAATTCGAAACGCGGCTACGAGCCGTGATTTTGCATCCGCATTTTCGCCCGAGCCAAGAATACGCTTCGCAAACGCTTGTGCGGATTCGGCAAACGACTCGTTGTTCAGACCGACCAAGGCCTGTAGCGGAGTATTCGATTTATTGCGATCCACGCAAGTCAAATTCGCATCTGGGCAGTCAAACGTAATTAAGTTTGGATGGGGCGCCGTTCGTTTGAAGAACGTGTACATCCCTCGTCGATAGCGATCGGTATCATTCGACACCGTCCACTTGAAATTCCCCGCATAACTTAATTCGGCGATTCCAGGTGGCAATGCGGGAAAGACACTTGGCCCTCCAATTTTACGAACTAGCAGCCCTGCAACATCCAAACTAATGTCGCGTACAATTTCACCTTCGACTCGCAATCGATTCTGACTTGCAAATAACTGATTTTGTGGATCCATTTCGCTCAAGTCGATTCGCCGCTTGGAGGATTGTCGGTATGTCGCCGACATGACGATCTTTTTTATCAAAGTTTTTCGAGACCAAGCACGCCGTATCTCGGGACTTGCTGAATGATCGATTACTTCCAATCCTATGAAGTCTCGTGCAAGCCAATCCAAAAGTTCTGAATGAGTTGGCGTGTCTCCTCGAACACCGAAGTCATTGGCAGTTTTTACAATTCCAGTCCCGAACAAAATTCGCCAGACATGGTTTACTGAGACGCGCGGCGTAATCGGGTTTTCGTTCGAGACTAGCCACCTCGCTAAATCCAATCGATCGCCATATTCATCGGTATTTCGTGAACTCAATGCCGGTAAAGAGGCTAGACCCGACGGCTGAACATCCGCATCAACCACCGGTTCCAAGAATTCACCGCGACGCAGGACAAACGTCTTTCGCGGCTCTTTGATTCTCTGTCCGATGACACGAACCGTGAGTTCCGGCTTGGCAGGCTCTTTCTTCGTGAGGGCAGACAGCTTTTCGACGAGTGGTTTAGTCAAACGATCGACACTGCTGAAATGATCCAGTAATTCTTGTCGTTGTGAATCGTTTCGATCTACACCGGGCAACGCAAGTATTTTCATAATGTCCTTCGGGACATCCACGGCGGCGTATAGGCCTGATTGCAAGGTAACTTTGAAGCGGCCGATCGTATGCTGTTTTCCGTACTGTTGGCTTAGCCGCACTCTTAAGTAGAAGGGCAGCGTTGAAGGCAGTGGTTCTTTCAGATGGAATTCTGCCCAATGGTCTTTTCCATACTTACTCCCGATTGCCCAACCGGTTTTGTCGTCACCGTCGATCGCATGCTTTGCCAACCAGGGACGATCCTCCTGTTCATGATCCGCTTTGGCTGTGTCGAATTCTAGCCGCTTTGGATCGGCAAAATCGGGGGTTTCCGACGTCTCGACCGTGACTTCGGATAGAACGAAATTGCCGTGGGCAACGCGCCCCGGCCCTTTCGCGGGCAAAGATTTGTCCGCAAGCACATCGAGGCGAATCGTATTGAACGCTACGCCAGACGCTTTTCCTTGGATCGTGTAAGTTGCCAGAGGCGGGTTGGCTCCCTCGGCTAAAAAGGACCCATCTGACTGCGGTTTAAACGTGATTTCGCCATCGCTGGTGACTTGCGGTCCGAGGAGCGGTTCTCGCTTGATTGGGTTCTCGTTTGATTTGGCGATTTGCCGCTTGATATCTTCCTCCCAAATCGACAAAGTTGGGACAATTCCGCGCTGTGCGATTCGCAAAGCGTTCGTCACCTCGGCGACCGCAGCATCGTGTGTCGCTTTGGCTTGTTCATAAAGCCTGATCTCTTCTTCCGACTTTGGTACGACGAGCGTTTGTTCGTCGCCGTTATTGTAGAACGCGAACAATTGGTAGTACTCACGCTGACTGATCGCATCGTACTTGTGCGAATGGCATCGTGCACAGCCGACCGTCAAGCCGAGCCACACAGCTCCTGTCGTCTCCGTCCGATCAAAACAGGCTTCGACACGAAATTGCTCTTGATCAGCACCTCCCTCGGTATTGGTCAACGTTTGTCGATGGAAAGCAGTTGCCAACCGCTGCATCTGGGTAGCCTCTGGAAGCAAGTCGCCGGCAAGCTGCTCGATCGTGAATTGGTCGAACGGCATATCAGAGTTGATCGCATCGATAACCCAGTCACGCCATCGATAGGCATCTGGACGGGGATTGTCCTTTTCATAACCATCGGAATCTGCATACCGAGCCATATCGAGCCAATGCCGCCCCCAACGCTCACCGAAATGAGGCGATTCAAGCAAACGATCCACAAGTTTTTCATAGGCCTTCGGGCTCGCGTCGGCAACGAAAGCATCGACTTCTTCAAGAGTCGGCAACAACCCGATCAAATCCAAGTTCAGTCGCCGAATCAGCGTATAGCGATCGGCTTCGGGAGACGGAGACAGGCCTCGACTTTCCAGTTTTGCGAGTATGAATTGATCGATTGGGTTGATGCTCCAATTCGCTGTGCTGACTCGAGGCGGAAAATGTTTCGCCAGCGGCTGGTAGGCCCAATGGCCATTTTTGGGGGAGTCTGCGGAATGGGTGTCCAGCCATATTGCCCCTTGATCCATCCATGCTCGAAGTATTCCGATTTCATCTGGCGACAATCTCGCACCTTCTGGCGGCATGACTTTTTCAGAGTCTGTAGCAGCGACATAGTGAATCAATTTGCTTTGTGCACCATTGCCTGGTTCGATTGCTTTGCCGGAATCGCCACCTTGCATGGCTAGTTCACGGCGGTCGAGTCGCAATCCCGCTTCTTGTTTCTCATTGCCGTGGCACGACAAGCAATTCTTGGCGAAAATCGGCTGCACATCGCGGGAAAACTCGATCCTTCGATTGGTTGCTGCTGGCAACTCGTCGGCGCAAAGATAGTGAGGAGTTGTCATCGCAATGGCAATGACAAGTAGATGCGGCTGCATCGTTTGCTTTCTAAAATGGGGTCTATGCAAAATGTTCGAACCAGCAGCAGTAAGGAGGGAGGGAGTTGGTGGGGCATCCTAAAACAGCAGATCACCATTATAGCAACGAAGGAATTCCGATTCGCTGCGATTCCAACATTTTTGACACTTCGCGAGTTGTAGTCGCACTCATGCACAAATAACCGTGCATAAGTGGTTTTCGTGCGCGAAGGTCCGGGCTTGGCCCGTACCTTCGAAACAGGTTTTGCGACCTAAGTTAGGACGCCAAACCTGTTGCGTTCGCTGAGACTTCGGCCATTCGAGAAACGGTCGTAAATCTGAACGATCTTTTCTGGCGTGAGTTGCTCGACCCACGACGCATAGTCAATCGCTTGCGCAACTATCTCGCGAGGAGTCTTGTTACGTTTCAATTCGATCAGCACCAGAGAGGCATCCGGCGCAATCGCCAACAGGTCGATGCGTCCTCCCAAGCCGGTTTGCTCCTGTCGTCCAATGAGCATCCATTCGCCGGATAGTATTTCCGGAGCCGCGACGATCATGTCCTCCAGTTGCTGCTCACTAAACAGGAGTGCCGTAGACAGGACCTGCGGTGGATAGCCGACTTTCCAAATTGAATGACTGATTGGCATATTCTTCGTTTTGGATTGAGGAAAACAATTGAAAGGATTGCCGATTATATTCGCCGTACGCCGTGCGAGTGATTTGGCTCCCAAGGAATATCTACGGGAAGCGATTTCGCATGCACCGCCGAGAATAGTGCTAGCCATCGTATCGCGTCCGTGGAGGGTTTGCTAGACTTAGGGGTGTGGCAAATTCAAGGCGATAGCTTTTGCATGGCAATCATGACAAACCTAAGCGAATACGTAAAAACCGCTGAAGCGGCAGAAATCTTGGGCGTTGCACAAAACACGATTCGCAAGTGGGCGGAACGCGGCGAAATTCCCGTGAGACGTAACCCGGCAAATGGATACAGACTTTTTAAACGAGAGGACTTACTGCGATTTTTGAAAAAGATTGAACGATCTTCGAAGTCGAATGAATCATGAGCTCGCCCAATTCGATGAAGAGCAATTTCGCTCATCTAAATGTGCACGGAGATCAACTCCTGAAGTTGGGGCTGCTCGCAGAACGCTATTTCCAAGATGATCCGAACACGAGCTTGCTCAAACTTCGACAGCTCGCAGAGCTGTTGGCACAAGAGACCGCAGCCAACCTGGGACTATAACCTCACACGAGTTCTCGGAGTTTGCTCGCTGGATTGACTTGTTTCAGCTTCGATTGAAATCATCAAGCCTGAAATTCAATGCCTTGACGGACCTGAATGCTCACTGTTTGGTTACCAACGGCGAAGAGACGACGGAGGTTGGCCGCGACGTGTGTTTTACAGTCAAGAAGTCAAGAGAGGACCCGCTTTCAGATATCGAAGTTGGGATGCAGCGTCTTCAACTGCTTGCTACGATTGCTTTGTACGACACCGTCTTGCGAACTAAGTATCAGGACTTTGTGTACCTTGGATCGATATGGGCAGAGGAAACAAAAGATCGAGTGACTTTCAGTTTTGAAGTGACATGCCACGTTACGCACTTCGTCACGGCTTACAAGGAGCTGCTCGATTTTTTCGTAAAGAATGATGATTCGATCTTTCAGCAGTTCGATCTTGGATTTCGAACGATTGAAGACGTGCCAGTAATCGTTGCTCAGTCGGTGGCGTACCGCGCGAGACTGGTTGGTCCAACTGCTATTTCGGTGGTGATTGCCCCTCCTCCAAAAGGGATGGTTGGACGCCCCAGGACAAGTCAACTGCTAAAGTTGATCTCGCAGGGCGTTCATCACCAAGCAGTAGATGTCTCTCAATTCGAAAGCAACGAATCGACGGATCAACTTTTACGTTACTTCTCTCGAGTAAACGAAACCGGTGGATTTTCGATAAGTGATTTCGAACTGGATCTAGACAATGCGGAGAGTTTTCGGATTCAGTCGTAATCCAAGACAAATAAACTACAAATTGAGTATCTGCTCCAAACAGCTGCTTTACACTTTACCGTTCCTGATAGCGCTTCTTCAGAAACTGGGACGACTTGGTGAAGCTTGCACTTTTTGCTGCTGTGATGTCGAGCTTGATTCCTCGGTTCTTTTCCTCGCCGACGATTCCATCGCGGTTAAGCGTCAAGATGTACTGGAAATCGTTGCCGATCTCCATCTGCTCATGGACAAAGTTGAGGCACTGTGTGAGTGTGT
This sequence comes from Pirellula sp., assembly GCA_043750255.1. Classification (GTDB taxonomy): domain Bacteria; phylum Planctomycetota; class Planctomycetia; order Pirellulales; family Pirellulaceae; genus JBKCUI01. The sequence goes on along the minus strand of JAYVBW010000392.1, from coordinate 4,583 downwards.
CTTGATCGACCTCAAGAATATTGTCGTGCACCAAGAAGCCAGGATGGTTCTCTCTGCAAATCGGGTCAAACATCAACGCAAAATCGTAGATGAATACACGGTCGCGATCGATGCTGTTGCTGCCATCGTCTTGGATCCGGAGATCAAAGGTCAGCGGACGCTTGGAAGTTAACTTGCTGCTGAGTTCGAAACGAAATGATGCGCGGCTGCTCTGCATTATTCGTTCGTGGATGGCTACGACTGTGTCGTTGAACGACTGCTGAACTACGTTGTTAGCCTCGAGTACAACGGTCATTGCATGCAGATCATTGCTTCGCTCGTTCTTTGTGTTCTCCACCTCCTTTAGCTTGTCTAAATACAACTGGTATTGCGAATTCAGTCGGTGATACTCGTCGCTACGCCGAGTTGCAACTTCTAGCCCTGTCGTCAGTTCAGACAAGACACCTTGTCGATCGGTTTGACGCGTCAGATCGGCATGCTTATCTGACAGTGTTTTGATTTCAGCGCTAACGATTCGTCGACGGTTTTCGAGCTCCAACATTTCCTCTTGGCGCAACGCCTGTTGGAAGCGTTCGATTTCAGCTTTAAATTGCTTGGCTTGGTCGAGTGATTTTTCGACTAGCTCTCCCAGTCCTGATTTCACGCGATCGAAGACAATTTTAAGATCGGTCGCGTCGATCCGCTCAGGAAGCGGTATCGATCTAATTTGGTCGATCTGAAAGCTCAGTGATTTGCGTTCCGCTCGCAGAAGCTGCAACTCGCTCTCAATCTGACTCAGATCCGCCTCGACTTCTTCGAAAGCAGGGTCCGCTCGGAGTGTGCTCAAGGCTTCTTCGATTTTTCTGGTCGCTTGTCGTTCTTCGTTTAATTGCGTAGGGACGTCTTGGATCTTGATTGCGTTGCCATTGGTTACTGCGAGTTTTAGTTCGTTGAGCAACTTGCTTTGTCGATCAAGGCGGTCGATCGTGTCAATGAGACGCTGGTAGGTGTTTAACTCGATTCCTAACAGATAGAGATGTGGCGCGATGTCATCAGGCGACCGACGGGCAGTATCGTTTGGGTTGATGTAGCTCTTAAAGCCGGATCGCTCATCGCGCATCAGCAGCGACATCAACCTGCGAAACGATAGCTGACCGGAATTGACATGGCTTTCAAAAAGCAACGAACCCAAATAGTCTGTCGCCTCGTCCAGCTTCTCGAAGACAATTTCACTGCCATCGTTTTTGATAATTGTTGGCTGGTTCGGATTTGCGATGGGACGCCGAATTTGAAGTCTTTCTTTCCCAACGGTTAGGTCGAGAATGACAACCAAGTTTCTCGGCAAATCGTCTTCGGGGATCTTGCTGACTCGCGTGTCCGTGAAAACGCGGCACAAAGCAAAATGAAGGAACTCGATGCAAACGCTTTTGCCAACGCCATTCACTTTCCTGCCCTGAGGGTCGTTCTCGGTGCGCTCGCCGAGTATTAGATTGACGCCGGAATGAAAATCCACAGGGTCAAAGCACTCTGGCTCACTCGACAATCGATGAATACGGAACAAAGTCGACCTCACACTTTGTAAATGTAAGGGGCGCTAAATTCGATGGCACCGATGGAGTGCAAAAAGATCAACGCAAACATGATTGGGCGATACTGAGTGATCTTCTGCTTTTTCAGGTGGCCCATGATTGTGGTCAGCGAAACTCGGCGTTCCGTTGCGGAATCCAGTTCCTTTAGAACCAAATACCCAATATAGACCATCGAAGTCGTCAGCATTTCATCTTTGGATACGAGTGACATGTTTTAGCTGACTGGGTTTGGAAAAACGTTACAACGGACAAACTCATCCGCCAACAAAAAGCGAACTGCCGTCTCTTCGGCATTGGTGCCCCGCGAATGAGCGACATTCAGCAGGTCATTTACCAACCGTGCAAATGCATCCGCTGCGTTTTCGTTATTCGCCTGAAGCGCTTCGATACTACGAATTTTAAGCCATGCTTGGATCTTAGCAACTCTCACAGAGTCGTAGCCGATTGCCTCCCTAGCCTGCTGAACAGTTGCATGTAGCCCCTGATTGATTCGATACTGGCTCAAAATTAGGGCGGTATGTTCACGAAACCGCTCTCGCTTCCTTTGCAGGTCGGGTTGTTGCTCGTTAAATTGGATTTCTGCGATGGGTGAATTCGAGGACATGAACTGAATGACAGCAATGAGTGTTTCCAGCGTTTGATCAACCCCCATTTGCAACGAAGATCCGAGTGGCTTTAACTCCTTTCGCAGAAGTTGAAGCAGGGCTTCTTGATCACCAACCAGCATGTCCTGAGCTTCTTGCAGAATTGCGCCGAACCCTATTCGATCCCGCGACGCGTCGAAGTCGTAGCCGTTCAGCAATGGCGTAAAGTTTGCTCTGCTCTCAGGTACGTCGATTACTGGGTAAACAAATATAAGTCGTTTGTACTTAGCCGCATATTTTCCGATGAAGCCTTTGAGGGTCTTTTTGATCTTGTCGGCTGTAGTGGTTACGGTGACTTGGACAGCCACATTGCCGTGTTCATCAAAAAGGTCAAATGAATCTTGATTAGGCCCCAACTTCGCATTCGCGTTTCCTAGCTTCCAGCCAAACGTTTGGTTTAGAAGGTCTCGGAAGAAGACTTCGAGTTCGATGTGAGAATTCTGATGCCGCAGCAATATGTCCATGCGAATGTGCAGCTCAAGTCGAACCAAATACTCCTTCATCTCGGCTAAATGATCTTGGCGTTGGAAAGTCATATTCCTGGGGTCGAGGAGAGGGCGACCTGTGAAGTGGTTGAATCGCGTAACGGGAAGTCGAATCCGCAGGCCATTGTACCGCGTCGCCAGGTGTTCGTGTTAGCGTAGTTTGGCGTTGCAATACGTCCGGCATGCACGATGCTCAGGCCGAACGCGATCTGCAAACGCTGACAATTCGGGCATGCTTTCGACTATAATCTTTTTCAAACTGCGAATTGGAAATGTACCGATCGAGGATCTATAAGAAATGTTCGTCAGAAATCCGAAAAACGCCTCGATGCTGATAACCAAAGAAGATTGCCAACTACTCGCTCGCTATCAAGAGAGCAAGCCTTGGAACGATGCGGAGGAGAGCGATCGCAACGCGATCAAGGATTTGTGGAATCGCTTGAAGAACGTAGCGATTGAAGGGTCTCGGCGTTACTCGGGATCAACGAAGGTTAAGGAGTTTTCGTCGCATCCAACGCCGAATGGCCGGACGCCCAAGGAGCTTTGGAGCTGTGTCTATCCGAAGACCGTTCCCAATAAGTCTTATGGATTGCAAGTAGCCTTGATTGTCTGGGGCCAGGGCGCCGAGATTTGCTTTTGCCTTAGTTCGGGATCTGGGCAGATCAATAATGTTGAAACCCGGCAGAAAAGCGAGATTGCACTTGCTCAGCTCAAGATGGGATTGCAGCGACTGCCTCTCGAACTGCGTCAGGAAATCGGAGCAACGGTTGCTCAGGGATGGGCATTGCGTAGTGACACTTTCAGGAATAGACTTTCACAGCCTACCGACTGCGGAAGTTCGAAGATGGAAAGCCCAAGTGGAAACCTACCAGGTGGAATCTATCCTATGCGACAGAAGGCGGATTCCGTTCTGCTGAGATTTACGTCATAGCCGTGGTATGATGTGATGAAATGAAAGCCATTGAAGCCATTACAAAGTTAATGAGTCTTTCGCCGCCCGAGGTGGCGTCGTCGTCGGCTCGTTTCTTCAAGACTGGACCGGGGCAATACAGCGGGGTGTACGCAGCGTCTAGCTTGCGAATCTTAGCTTCCTGCCAGACGAGCGGGCAGGGGAGCGATACGAAACTATAGGTAGGCATTCGTTGGGTCAGCGACGGTTACTGTCATCGCCTGCTCACATCGTCAAAACGATGGAAGTCAAAACGGAGCAGTGGACACGAAGGGACATTTTAGTACGGTTGTTGCAACGCATCGCAGAGAAACTTTATGAGTGGTTTCGCATCGTCAAACGCGGACATGATCTTGTCTAGTATATCCGCTTGCAGGAACGCTTTTTCACTCACAGGCGTGATGCCAGCGAAGCTCTTGCGCCGAAGATCTTCAATCGCTGGATGATTTGGATCGATGCCACGCGGTGCCGTCTTGAGCGAGTCACCATCGAATTTAAATTGCGAGACAAATTTCTTGTTGTTGCGAACCTTATTCCAGTTGCCGACGTTATCCATAATCGCTTGCCGAATCGCGGCAAGCGATTCGGTTGGGGGCAGCCAAATGCCAGCCGCTAAAAAACAAGCACCCGGCTCCAGATGAACGTACAGGCCAGGTGCATGTACATCACCGCCGATGGAGTGCCGGAAGTGGATACCTACATTTGTTTTGTACGGAGTCTTGTCTTTTCCAAACCGAGTGTCACGGTATATCCGCATGATCGAGCCACCCACTCGCTTTGGCTCGGCCAATAAATAGCGTGAATGCTTGGCCAGACGCGGTTGCATTTGGTTGACGAAGTCCATCGCCGCTTGCAAAACATCTTGCTCGTATCTCGCCTTATTTTCCGCAAACCATTCGCGGTCGTTATTGGATTTGAGCTCTCGCAAAAACGTAAA
>JAYVBW010000391.1:0-2583 GCA_043750255.1 Pirellula sp. | reverse complement strand
GAAGATCCGTTTGGTCAGCTAACCTTTATGCGAGTTTACCAAGGCAAGATCAATAAAGGCGAAATGTACATCAATCAGCGTACGAGCAAGAAAGAGCGATTCAGTCGTATCGTTCGCATGCACGCGGACAAACGAGAAGAAGTTGACAGTGCGGAAGCTGGCGACATCGTGGCCATCATGGGCATCGACTGTGCTAGCGGTGAGTCCTACAGTACCACTCGTGACTACTGCACGCTCGAAAGTATGTTCATCCCGCAGACTGTGATCAAGGTCGCGGTTACGCCAGCTAGCCGCGCTGACGCAGACAAGATGAGCAAGGCTCTCAATCGATTCCGTAAAGAGGATCCTACGTTCCAAGTCTACAACGACGAGGAAACGAGCGAGACAATCATTTGCGGCATGGGTGAATTGCATTTGGAAATCTACGTTGAACGAATGCGACGCGAGTACAAAGTCGAAGTAACCGTGGGGGCACCGAGAGTTAGCTACCGCGAAACGCCAGGCGTTGCAAGGGACTTCAACTACAAGCACCGTAAGCAGACCGGCGGTTCCGGTCAATATGCACATATCGTAGGCAAGTTGACACCTATCAACCCAGAAGGCGAAGTGACTTTCGAATTCGAAGACAGCGTTACCGGCGGTCGTATTCCAAAGCAGTTTATTCCACCCGTTGAAAAAGGCTTCCGGGATTCACTCCTCAAAGGACCGCTTGCTGAATTCCCTGTAGTGGGCGTCAAGATGGAGTTGACCGATGGAGGCTATCACGATGTGGACTCCAGCGAACGCGCGTTCTATATTGCAGCTTGCGATTGTTTCCGCGAAACGCTGCGAGAAGCGAGTCCCGTGTTGCTTGAGCCGATCATGAAGTGCGATATTGAATGCCCTGAGAACGACCAAGGACCTGTGGTTGGGGACATCATCTCGCGACGCGGTTTGGTAACTCAAACTGACGCCCGTGACCGAGTCTCATACATCAGTGTAGAAGTGCCCTTGGCGAACACCTTCGGTTACGCAACCCAACTGCGAAGCATGACCAAGGGACAAGGAACATTTTCGATGGAATTGGCCAAGTATTCGCCAGTCCCTCGAAGCTTGCAAGACGACATCATCTCGGAACGCAAAAAACAACTTGCTGCTAGAGCATAGCATAGCATCAGGTGAGCGCTCCGCGATCGTTACAATTCCGATCGCGGAGCGATCGTCCACAAACGGTATAGCGACTCATACTGCATAAGTTGTTTCTCTAAGTCAAACTCCGTTTCTGCTCGTTGCCGATTCGCATTGCCGATCTTCCGTTGTTTCTCGGGCGAATTCGCAAGATCTGCAGCGAGCTGAAAGAAATCGTTCCAGGCTTCTTTTCCGACGGATTGCTTTTCCAGTTGATCACCGAGCAATTCGATAATCCCTTCGACCCGCGTTGTTACAACAGTCAAGCCCTCTGCCATCGCTTCTAAGACAACGTTTGGCATACCCTCGTATCGAGTAGGAAGGAGCAGCAACTCCGACCGGGCCATCCATGCCCGAACATCGTTTCGTTGCCCTAGACAATACACGCGCCCCTTCAGTTCTTTTTGCCTGGCTAACGCTTCCAAATTAGGACGCATCGAACCATCTCCGATCAACACCAAGTGATGATCAGGCAGTTGGCTCAAGAATAGCTTCGCATGTTGGACCAATACGTCGATACCCTTTTGAAGTTCAAGTCGACCGACGAAAAGTAATATTCTGGCATCGGTTGGAACGCTGTGTGAGTTGGGGGATATAGACTGTTTTGCCGATTCGATCGCTATTCCGTTCGGAATGACCATCAATTTACCAGCGTCCATTTTTTCTGTTTGCACACACCAATCCGCGACGCCTTGACTCACGCAAATAGTCTTGGTGGAACGTGAAGTCGACCAGCGGTCGAAGGCATGTCGAGAGGTTCGGCGTTCAGAAATCCGAACGCCGCCAAAGAGCGGGATGTTCAGCGAGGGGACAATCCAGGCCGACAAAACATTCGCGTGCCAGAGAAAGGACTGAACCAGATCGGGTTGATTTGAATTGAGTAGTCGTCGAAGCTTTGATGCGACTCTGGGCAGCCTCCACCAGGACGTTCCACCGAGAAAGTGCAGTTCGACACTGTTCGTCTCGAGCAATCGGACCAGCCGGTCTTTGGGACTGTTTGGCCGAGCGCCAAAAGCGATGACCCGCACTTGATGGCCCCGCTTCAAAAGGAAAAATGCTAGCTCTGCGCAGCACTTTTCTGCTCCACCGGTGTCCAGTTCAGTAATGATTAAATCAATACGCATAAATTGCTTTTGGGCCAGATTATGGGCCATGAATTGGCTTCCTAGGCGAGCGGCAGTTTCCATTGTACCGGGAGGGAGAGGCTCCTGCCGAACCAAAGCCAAGCTCGGCAGGAGCCTCTCTCTCCCATTGAAATCCTTGGCAGGTAGTTTTCAGCCTGCCGCTCGCCTAAATACCCCAATCTTTCTAATAGAGTCGTCCGCAGTGGTATTCTATTCCCGCTTCACGACTATAAGAATCGGAAAATGGTCTTGAGTTGACAAAGGCTTTTCGCGGAAACTCTCAGTTTGGTAC
>JAYVBW010000390.1:0-3033 GCA_043750255.1 Pirellula sp. | reverse complement strand
TCTTTTCCATTATCGCCTTGGCTTTGTCGGCAAACGGTGTATCGCCGTAATCGGACAAAATCTTCATGCAGTGGATTCGCGATGCTCTGGCTTCCTGTTTGTTCAGTCGATACGTAGCCCAAGTGTACTCTTTCTCCGCTCGGCGATACCGGACTTCCTTCATTGCATCTTCGATCTGCTTCTTTTGTCCCTCCGCTTTCTCCCTGAATTGACGTGGCATTTGCTTGATCATTTTCTCTGCCTTTTCAAGTGGCACTTGTGAATAGTCGGCACCCTGATAGGACATTAGTGCCGCCTTCACACCGAGGAGATGGGCATCGAACTGGTGCGGGCTGTCAGGGTAGGTTGAGATCAAATCGCTATATGTGTCCAAAGCGTCATTCCAGTTTTCGTTCTTGAACGCGGTATTGGCAAGCTCCATGGTGACATCGTCCGCCAACCGCCCAACTGGATTATCTAGCCGCATTTTTTCCAAAACGCGAACGCCATGTTTTCGAGTATCGTTCCAAGGTTTCCTATTATCCCTAACGTTGAGGTGATAGAATTCGTCGTTGAATTGCAACCAAAATAGACCTATTTCCATGCGTCTCTTGTCAACCATGTCTTGATAACGTGTTCGCGGGTATTCCTTGAGCAATCTAACGAAAAAATCCTCGGCCTTGGGGTAGTCCTCCGCAAAGAAATAGCTCTCGGCGGTCATGAAAAGAGCGTCTTGCTCGAGCGCGCTACTGGCCCAGTTCTTGCCTGCTTGGTTGTACTTCCTGGCTGAGGCTCGGAACGTGGCTTGCCTTTCGCCACTCCCCTCGGGCATTTTTGCAGCCTTCTTAAAAAGCTCATCTCCCTCGAGATAGGTCGATTTCGCCAAATCTTTCTTGACGGGAGTAGGTGCCAAACCAGGAATGAACTGGAGAGCTTTAGGGATATTGCTGTCCCGTGATTTGTCTGCGCGAATTCCTTCTGGTCGAATCCAATTTCCTTCTTTGTCTTCGTAGCCTTCAATGGCGTTTCGAGCCCTGCGATATTCGTCGTCTTCCTTCTTAAACAGATTGAACGAAGCGCAGCCTAATTGGATTGAAAACACCAAAAGAATTACAAAACGAACCGACTGTACCATGGCGCAACGGGCCACTGTTTGGTTGGTCTGGCGTTCAATAAAGGGGGGGCGATCCATCCAATATCCCTCAAATTTGCTTTGCAGGTAGTTTTGCATGTTGCCCATCGTGGTCAACGCTTTAGTTCCTCTAAAAAATCCGTAAGGCGCAGATGGCGGTCTGCCAAATTGGAAACAAATCGTTCCATCACGAATCTCACTTCACCGCGAAACTCAGTGCGGATCGGCAATGGGTTGCCACTCCATTCTTCGGACGAATACGCAATCATGTACTCAAGCGTTGGATATCGGATGCGGATCACGAACTGTTGGCCAGGCACGCAATCGCTGCACAAAATTCCACCGGCAGCAATGCCAAGCAAAGCTCCCGGACCGTTTCGTTCGGACTGTACAGGATTCCCGCAACTCGCGCATAGATGGAAAGTTGGCAAATGCCCCAATAGTTTCAATACCTGCATTTCGAAACGTAAAATGACCTCCGGTGCACTCAACCCTCGATCAAGATCCATCAGTGTTCGATCGCTCACGTCATAGAGTTCACACGCTTTTTGATTATCCAGGGTCAGACCGAGTAACAGTTCCGCCACGTAATAGCCACAGTAAAGTGGTAACAGCGCAACTTGCCCAGATCGAAAACGACGGATCAACTTCGATTCCGTCAGCAGATCGAGTGCGTCACTGCTCTTCTGTATGAAGACAATTTGCGATTTTGCTAGCAAGTCTAGCGATGATTCGAAAGGGCTTCGCAAACGCCTCGCTCCCTTTGCGATGGCAGAGATCCTGCCAAAATCGCGAGTAAATAGAGTGACTACCATACTGGTTTCGCTCCACGGAACCACCCTCAAGACGATGGCTTCGCTTTTTTCCAATGACATTGGCAGCTAGTACCTACTTTGGAAGTTTTCCGGCGAGGATCCTGGGTGTGTAAACCGTATCGCGTTTTCGCACGACTCTGCTGGAAATAATAACGTCGGGTTCTTTCCCTTCCTTGCGTTGTGCCTCCTCTCCAAGATTCATCACGCGGAAAAAATTCATTGTCTCCTGGCCTTCCACAATACGCCCGAATACCGTGTGCTTGCCGTCTAGTTGCGGCATCGGTAGAAACGAAAAGTAAAACTGGGAGCTACCTGTATCTGGAAGGACTTGTCCCGTCTTTGAATCAGACCCAAGTGCCATTGCCATCGAACCCCGGAAATGATCGCGTCGGTTTGGGTTGTCCACTTCGCTGGGTATGACGTAGCCAGCATCCCCAGTTCCATTACCTTTGTCGCATCCCGTTTGCGCACAAATATGCTTTTCTACACGGAAGAAGGACTTGCGGTTAAAAAAACCATGTTCAACCAAATAAATGAAACTCTTTACTGTTTCTGGAGCGGAGTCTTCATACAATTCCATGACGATTTTGCCTTTGGAAGTGATAAACTCGACGCGAGGATTGTCATTCTTTTCAGCCTCCCGTTGTCGAATTTCTAGCTCCCGCGTCCACTTCCCTCGAACGCCATGGATTTCGGCCATGAACTGGGATTGGACTTCTTCTGGATGGAATTTTTGCACTCGGGCCATACACTCGTCCGTAAAATCAAAATCGGAACTGGCGTATGCGATCAAGCCTGCTGCACGAAGCAAATCTTCCCTCTCGAATTTCATTGAATTGACAATTGCCTTGGCAGCCTCCAACCAACCATCGGTCCGATCCAGTTCTACATCCGAAAGCAGCATTTCGCACAATGTTTCCCCGATCGCAATGTATTTGTCTGGGTCACTCGAATAGATTTCGCCTGCGACTTTCAGCCAATTCGCTTTGGCAAGAAAGCTTTTGTGAATTCCTTCCTGCCACTCCCGGCTGATCTGGTCTCGAAAGGCTGGAGTGAAGTTCTCCGCCAAATGAAAGGACATTTGAACTTGATTCAGTTCGACCGCTG
>JAYVBW010000389.1:0-2627 GCA_043750255.1 Pirellula sp. | reverse complement strand
GCAGACGACTGGTGGCAGTTCCGTGGTCCGGGCGGCAATGGAGATGCAGGCGACGCAGTCGTTCCTACAAAATGGGGCGGATTCTTTGATAAGCCTTATTGGGAAACGACGATTCCGGGACACGGTTGGTCGTCGCCGGTGGTCGTTGCGAATCGAATCTGGATAACTACATCTGAACTGGTCGCACTGAATGAAATTCAATCGGAAGACAAAATTGCGAAGCGACCCTATGGCGTCAGCGACTTTCAAACTCACGCTTCGGTAAAGCTCTTCGCGATTGAATTGAATGCGGACACCGGCGAAATGCTTCGTCGAATCGAGCTTTTTGAATGTGACGATCCTCCACCTATTCACTCTTCGAATAGCTACGCTTCTCCAACTCCCGTTTCGGATGGGAAACGTGTCTATTGCCATTTTGGTGCGTTGGGTACTGCATGCATCGAAATCGAAACCGGACGAGTGCTTTGGCGGCGCGAGTTCAAGGTGGAAGAAATTACGGGCTGCGCGGCATCTCCCGTGCTTTGGAGTGACATGTTGTACCTGGCATGCGATGGTGCAGACCAGCAGTTCGTCGTTGCTCTCGATACACTTTCAGGCGAAACTAAATGGAAAACCGACCGCCCATCTCTTGAAGGAGTAGATCATGCATTTCGGCGATCCTTCAGTACTCCGCTCATCGTGGAATCGAATCCTCGAACGCAATTGATTTCCATGTCGGCTCAATGGCTTGTTGCCTACAATCCTGAAAATGGTCAGGAATGGTGGCGTGCAAAAGTTGGAAGTGGGTATTCTGCTGTCCCAAGGCCCGTTTTCCAACGGGACAAAGTGTTCGTATCTACAGGTTACAGCAAACCGCGATTGGTCGCTGTGAACATAAATGGCACTGGTGACGTAACCGACTCTCACATTGTGTGGAGATCCAAAAGTCAGGGCCCCGAAATTTCCTCACCGATCTTGGTTGGCGGCCAGATCTATTTCGTTTCGGCAATAGGCGTCGCTACGTCGCTTGACCTGGAAACGGGAGAAATGGTCTGGCAACATCGTGTAGGTGGAAGCCACGCATCGAGTCCAACGTATGCAGGCGGCCATATTTACTTTACCAGCAAGGAGGGGGTCACGACGGTCATTCGACCTGGGCGAGAATACGATGAAATCAGCAAGAACGAGCTGTTTGGCGAAACCTATGCGTCGCTTGCTGTCTATCAAAATCACTTTCTTCTCCGCACAAATCCAATCCTTTACTGTCTGGAAACGGTGACGTTGGAATAGTAACATTCTGCTTTCCTTGGAACACTTCGAACGCGTCGTTACTCGTATTGCAATGCGCTAGAGACATTCAATCGAGCAGCGCGTTCGGCTGGTACCATGGAGGCGACGACCACCACCAAAAGCTCAAACATCGGAGCCCCAATAAGTAGCCATGGATAGATTTTAAATTGGACGGCATGGCCTGTGACAGGCATCGTTGTTAGGTTGATTACGTAATGAATCCAAAGCCCCGTCAAAACACCAGGCACGATGCCAATAATCCCCATGATTAAAGCTTGGGCCAAAATCATTTTCCGAATCTGCCAGCGAGTCATTGCCACTACCCTCAGCAAGCCGATTTCTCGCGTCTGTTCCAATATGTTCATAGCCAATGTGTTGATCAGCCCAAATGCAGCGATCACAGAGCCAAGCGCAAGTACTGCCCACAAACCACCCACCACGCCATTGAGCGTATCCCGGATCACCTTGACCAAATCGACATACGACTGAAACATCATACCGGACTCAATGCACAAAGTTCTCAGTTGTTGCTCAACGAGTGCGAGATCTTTAGGATTCGCTTTCACTACGATGACGTCCGTCCCCTCAACACTCAACAGCTTCTTCGCATACTCAGCTTCTAAATACACCGTTAATCCACCAGCAATGTACTCGTTGGTGACACCAACAATACGAAGCGTTGTCGAACCCTCGTTGGTCTCTAACGGAATCGTGTCGCCAATGTGCAAGTTCAATCGCTGCGATAGGACTGAGCCCAAGACCACGTCACCATTTCGAACTCCTCGTATTACCTCGGCTGCCGTTCCCTCGGTCAAGTCGAAATAATCTTGCGTGTCCGAATTGAATTTGCGAACCACGACTATGACCGAACTTTCGTTGCTACGTGCGCGAACAAACCGCAGTGAATCCACCAACGCGACGCCTGGCATGGCGACGACTTTTTCGGTCAGTCCAACCGGCATGTCGGCAGATTGACCACTGTTCATATCCGGCATCGCAGCTCGCACAAAGAAGTCACCGACAATCGTTCGCGAATACCAACCCTCCACATTGCCGATGTTGTCCAGAATCGTACTCGCCATTCCTAAGCCAGTCCCCATCGCAATGAATACAATGCCAATGGTCAACGAAGATCGGCCTCGGTGCCGAAGGATTTGGCGACGGGCAAGCATGCCTTCGGTCTTTAAAAAGAAACGGAGTAACCAAGCTACCCAAGCGGTCAAATCACCGATCAAGGCTGGAAGCAAAAAGACCATTCCGACCTTCATGAGCATTGTTCCAAACACAACATGGCTCAAATTGATCAGGCGATAAACGGCGAACGCCTGAATCGTAAGCCCTATGACAATTAATGATCC
>JAYVBW010000388.1:0-3551 GCA_043750255.1 Pirellula sp. | reverse complement strand
AGTTTGAGCCCACTCTCTGGGCTAGCCACCGCGATTCACGATGTGTCGCCCAGCAACGCCGCTTCGATAGTCCACCCGCTCGTCAATGCATGGACAACGTCCAATCTTCACGCCGGTCAGTTTACGGCTGCATGCGGGTTGCTCGTGACGCATAGCCGCCACTTTCCGACGGCTCCCTTTGCCACAGCGCTCACTTGCGAGCCCACCGGTTCGCTCGTGCAACGTCGATCCATCATGCGGAAAGATGGACTCTCCCAAATTACCGACGAAGCTCCAGAACACGAGTGGCTGGCAAGTCACGATCCCTGGTTCCGGCCCGTCGACCTTTACGAAGGCCCCAACGGTGACATCTATGTAGTCGACATGTATCGGGCGGTCATCGAACATCCCGAGTGGGTTCCTGCGGAACTTAAAAAGCGTCCTGACGAAAGGATGGGTGACTCGCATGGTCGCATTTATCGCATGTCTCGTATTGACAAAAATCCTTCAGCAAAGGAAGGCCACAAGTCGACCCAGGTGATAAACGTTGCCGATTGGCTCTCTCATTCGAATTCTTGGAATCGCAATATTGCGGCTCGATTGGTCCTCGAGGCAGCAGCCAATGGAAAGAAAGAATCATGGATCGCCAACCTGCGAGAGATATGTACAACAACCAAGTCGCAACCGATTGGCGCAATCGCCACGGCTTGCTCCCTACTGGCCGCATGCAATGCGTTGGAGGAACCGACCGTAGCATCGCTGTTCCAAACATCCAGCCGCGAACTTCGATCGATGGTTTGGTCCGCCATGCGTCAAACTTCGATGAAATGGGAGCCCAAGTGGATCGATGCGGCGTCGCTCACATTTGCTGATCCCAATGCAAACCTCGACGAAATGCGAGCGGCTGCATGGTTTGTTGCCGCTCAGGAAGACAACACAAGTCTATCCAGAAGCGAGGCGATGAATCGATTTGCCGCCTCAGCATCCAAGACGCTTTTTCAACAGAGTGAAAACCCTCAGCTTTGGATGGCAGTGTCGGCTGCATCGCGAAAAAACCTTTCGTTTTTGCTGACGAGTTACCTGAATGCGATTAGAGAGGCAGGGTCGGACGACGCGCGCAGGCTTACCAGAGAACCTGTTGTTCGGATTGCTTCTAAAATTGGGCAGAGTTGCACGGAAGCTGAGGCCCAAACCTGGATAGAAAACAGCACTCGTGATTTATCCGTCACCTCAAATCCCGCCACGCGAAAAACGAGCTTTGCTATCTTGGAGGGCTTCGTCCGCTCAGGCAAGCTGTCCATGGTTCCAGATAGCATTCTCGAAAAAGTGATTCAACGATCGGCGACATCGGACAACGACACTATCAATCAACGAGCCGCAATTTCGATTTTGGCCACAAGTAAATCAGCCTCATCCAAAATTTTAGTGCTCAAACTGCTTGAGTCCACCGATAGCATGTTGCTCAAGACCGCCATTGCGACCTGTTCCGTCCATGACACGCCCGAGTTTGCAACTTGGCTTCTGGAGCGATTACCTTCTGCACTACCTGAGATTCGACAGGACATCTTCAATGCGATTCGCAACAATCCCAGGCGTTTGTCGATGCTCGTCGACCACTTGGAATCGGGCAAATTGTCCACGAAGCTACTGGATGCATCTCAAATCCAAAGCTTAAATACGGTTCAAGACAGTTCCAACGCACCTCGACTTTCGAAGATACTATCTGCGTCGATCAACACCAACCGGCAAAAAGTCATCGACGACTATGCTCAACAACTTTCGACAATTCAGGTCGACACAAAGGACAATCGTGGCAAAGCGGTCTTCGTGAAAAACTGCTCAGCATGTCACCGAATGGATGGAGTTGGAAGCATGGTTGGACCGGACATCTCGGACTCGCGAGTGCATACGTTCGAAAAACTGCTCATATCGATTTTGGACCCCAATCGTTCGATCGATGCAAACTACTTTCGCTACCTGGCTCGCACGGAAGATGGAATCGTCGTTGAGGGTTTACTTAAGGATGCGAACTCGCAAACGATCACTTTGCAAAGCCAGAACGGCACGATGACAACCTTGAGCCGCTCAGAAATTGAAGAGCTCAAAAGTTCTGGAACATCCTTGATGCCAGAGGGAATCGAATCGCAAATATCAGCAAAAGACATGGCGGATTTGCTTTGGTACGTGAAAAACTGGCGGTACGCGGCTGACAGCGTACCAGCCAACGCGACGATCAAGTAAACTGTCAAATTCTTTGCCTGCCGAATCTCGCGGATTCCCGTTTCAAATGTCGTCACAAGATTCCGTACAAGTGTTGCGAAGCTTGGATTGTCTGGTTACAACGAAGATGCGTACGCGAAACTTTCGCAGAACCGTCGTGAACATTGGAAATTCATTTGATGAATACGCCACCGATGCCGTTTGAAAATTCTGATGTCCGAATGAAGGGCTTTGCTAGACGTACAACGGTCGACGCGGCCGTCGCATGGATTGATTTATCGCTGCCCGATTTTCGTAACCTTCCCATCGAAGAAGTTTCATTGTTCCATAGCTCAGGTAGGGTTCTCGCTTGCGACGTGAATAGCAGTGTGAATGTGCCAGGATTTATCCGTTCTATGATGGACGGTTTCGCGATTCGCGCTGAAGAGACTCATGGAGCGAGTGCTTACAACGCATTGCCGTTCCAAATTGCAGGAACGTCTTTTCCCGGCACGCCATTTTCGGGAATTGTAATGCCAGGGCATGCAGTGCGCATCATGACCGGCGCGCCGATGCCCGATGGTGCCGACTCGGTGATTCCGGTCGAGTACACGGAATCTCAAGATCAGACCGTGCTCGTGATGGGAGAAGTGTCCGTAGGAAAGCACGTCGGAGTCATTGGTGAAGATGTGCGCAATGGCTCGTTGGTGCTCAGTGCGGGCAGGTCACTCAGGCCACAAGATATCGGTGTCCTTTCGTCCATAGGCTACAGTTCCATACAGGTAATTCGACGACCGACTGTTCGAATCTTGATTACCGGCAATGAACTTCTTTCTGCTGGAACCCATCCGCGTGGCTATCAGATCGCCGATGCCAACGGCCCTATGTTGCATTCTCTGGTGTCTCGTGATGGGGGCATGCCTGTGATGCCGAGGATCGTTCCCGATGATCGTGAGTCCTTGATCGCAGCTCTGGCTGAACCGGCTGACGTAGTGCTTGTGTCAGGTGGTTCGAGCGTTGGGCTAGAAGACCACGCACCGCGAGTTCTGGCGGACTATGGGACGTTGGCGATTCACGGAATTGCTATGCGTCCGAGTGGTCCAGCAGGCATGGGTGTGTTCAATCAACACTTGGTCTTTTTGCTTCCCGGCAATCCCGTTTCCTGTCTTTGCGCGTATGATTTCTTCGCTGGACGGGCGATACGAGCGCTAGGTGGCCGGACCAAGGATTGGCCCTATAGGCGAATTCAGGCGACGCTGACACGCAAGCTAGTCTCGACGGTCGGGCGAGTTGACTATGCTCGTGTCCAGCTCGACGGTAACGACGCCGAACCGGTTGCTATCAGCGGCGCGTCGGTTCTTACTTCAACAACA
>JAYVBW010000387.1:0-4621 GCA_043750255.1 Pirellula sp. | reverse complement strand
TCAAAACTTGAATTCGACCATCCGAAGACAGGGAAAAGGATGAGTTTCGAAGCACCTCTACCCGCCGATTTACAGCATACCCTCGATATTTTGGGTTCGAGCTAGCACTTTATCCACACATCGTCCATAAGAACTGTGTAAATTAATTAGCACGACACGCAAGTTTCGAAGTTGAAAGCCGCTCACCTCTGAGATATTTCCCTTGCTTGCGCTGCGGGCTTATACCAAATGTGCAACTTCAAAACTTGCGCGTGGTGCTACATTAAATTTTAGCCGTTAGTTCATCCCCTCCACTCCCCATGAGGCCAGTTATGAATCGTCCAACACGTCGCCATTTTCTTGAACAAAGCATGTTTGCAACCGCTGCAGCGATGGCGGTCCAATCCCGATTTGCTAATCAATTGTTAGCAGACGATAATCTGTCACCCAAAGTTGGGCCCAATGAAACCATTGGAGTCGCCGTCATTGGAGCTGGCGGTCGCGGCCATTCGCATATGGACGGTTTTGCTGGTAAGCCTGGAACGGAGGTAACTCACATATGCGATTGTGACGAGCGTGCTGGCCAAAACTCGTGCGATTCTACAGCGGAAAAACAAGGTGGTCGCAAACCGGTTTGGGTCAAAGACATCCGCAAACTACTCGAGGATCAATCCATCGATGCGGTGAGCATTGCTACGCCAAACCATTGGCACTCGTTAGGAGCCATATGGGCCGTTCAAGCGGGCAAGGATGTATACGTTGAAAAGCCGGTTTCACACAACGTATCCGAGGGCAGACGCCTCGTCCAAGTTGCTCGCAAGCACAATCGGATTGTCCAAACCGGCACGCAGAGTCGTTCCAATCCTGGCATGCGCGATGCGATGGCCTTTATCCATGCGGGAGGCATCGGCGATGTCAAGGTTGCAAAAGGACTTTGCTACAAACGCCGCGACTCCATCGGCCCCAAAGGCAACTACGAAGTGCCATCAAACCTTGACTACGATCTGTGGTCCGGTCCGGCCCCCATCCTGCCTGTAACTCGCAAGAAGTTTCACTACGATTGGCACTGGCAGTGGGCATATGGCAACGGTGATTTAGGCAACCAGGGCATCCATCAAATGGATCTTTGTCGCTGGGCTCTCAATGAAAAGCAACTCTGCGATAGAACGTTTTCCCTGGGTGGCAGATTGGGCTATGAGGACGCAGGCGAGACCGCCAACACGCAGATAGTGCTACATGAGTTTGGCTCCAAACAACTGGTTTTCGAAGTCCGTGGACTCCCGACAGAAGACTACAAAGGTGCCAAAGTTGGAATCATTGTCGAAGGCTCGAAAGGTTACGTGGTCATAACGTCCTACGACGGGGGAACGGTTTTCGATTTGCAAGGGAACGCTGTCAAACAATTTTCTGGCGGCGGTGATCACTATCATTACCAAAACTTCCAAGATGCGGTTCGAAAACGAGATCACAAAATCCTCAACGCAGACGTCGAAGATGGGCATCTTTCCAGCGCGCTTTGTCATATAGCAAACATCTCGCTTCGATTGGGCACCGATGTGGACGCAGCAGACGTTCCTGGAAAACTTAACGATTTCAAGGGCCCAGCGAACTTTCAGGAGTGTTGGGTACGCACCTCGGAACACTTGAAAACGAACAATATCGATAATTATAAAATGCAAGTCGGGCCTAGATTGATCATGGATCCGATCTCGGAGACGTTCCCTGGCAACGCGAAAGCAAACGCGATGCTAACACGCGACTACCGAGCTGGATACCAAATCCCAAGCGAAAACTCCGTATAGCAAGTTCTCTCAATGCTCAGGCAACAAAAACAACCGCCCAGTGGCACGATTATTCTCAATCATCCTGGCAATCGCAACGCGCTCTCGCGCGAAATGGTGGTCGAGTTGATTCAAGCGTTCTCTGATTTCCATCGTGAGAAGTCGGTGCGCGCCGTCATACTCACCTCCTCCGGTTCAGTGTTTTGTTCTGGAATTGACTTGAAGCAATGGGGTGCTATCGCAAAAGAAAGTGATCCGTTCGAGCAATGGCAAGACGTCGCCTCCGAATTGCAAGAGTTGGTCGAAGTGATGCTGCGGTTTCCAAAACCGATCATTGCAGCGATTGACGGCTCGGTCTACGGAATGGGAATGGCTTTGACACTGGCAAGCGATTTGGTCGTTGCGAGTCCACTTTCTCGATTTGAATTGCCCGCAGCCAAGTATGGCCTCATCTCCGGCTTGGTCGCGCCATTGTTGTCTTTTCGGTGCGGTGCTGGGGTCGCTGCCCGATTGATGCTGGGTGCTGAGAGCTTTGACACGGCCGAGGCACACCGAGTTGGGATTGTGCACCAAATTGTTGCCTCCGAATTGGTTTGGGCCAAAGCGCACGACATGACTACAAAGATCGCGAGCGGAGCAGCCGAATCGGTTCAACTAAGCAAACGCTTACTCAACGAAATGATCGGAGAATCGCTCCTGTCGCATTTAATCAGCGGGGCAGCAATGATGGCGACCGCTTGCAGTACCGGAGCTGCAACAGAAGGTTTGGCTGCGTTTACCGAAAAACGCGATCCCAAATTCGTATGATGGTAAATTGCTTGTTAAATAAGAAACACGTCTGTCGAAACGCTTTCACCGTCAGACCGAAATAGTAAACATCAGCATCAAGCTTGCGACTCGTTTAACCCGCGCAGCGGCGGGTGTTCCCTGGCTACATCCAACCCGAGTGGCCAGGCGCGCATGATGCTCCATTTTGGCCAGTTCGCCAATGGCGGTTCCATTTGAACCTCCCAGAACCGATGCAACGTAGATGAAACATTCGAATCGTTCCAACTCTGGTCCGACATCCACAACTCATTCGGCAACGACCGTCGCAATAGTTCCTCAAGAAACTGCGGTGTTTCGCCGAAATAATCTAAACGATCGTTAATCGTCGCAACAATCGCAGAGCCTTGGTGAATCGCTTGCTTGATCGAGATATTCCATTCCACGGACGACTTGGCGATTTGTGTGGCGGCAGCGATTGCATTGCAGGTGCTTGGGAAGACGGTGTTCAAGCCATCGTTCATCGTCTTGACCACACAGCCGCCATTGCTTGCCACAATGCTGGCCATGTTTTGTAGATGCCGCAATATCTGAGAGCAGGCTGCTTGATCAGATAGCGATGCATAGAGATGCACCGCGTTAGCGATTTGACACCCCAACAGTGTAACGGTAGTTAGGCTAACCATCCGTCCGGGCGATAACACCTCGTCAGGAAACCATTCGCGAAACACAGGTAGTCGAGCCGCATCCGCCGCTGTGAGTGCATCAGCCCTCGACGCAAGGCGTTCAATGCGTATTTGGCGAGGGTCTGAATGAGAATTCAAAATCGAGAGAACTTGCTCGCCACTTCGTAATGTCGGAATGTCGTGCTTGGCTACCGGACGAGCAAGATCAACATCCCATCGCCCTACGCGACCGCCGGGTGCCACTCGAAAATCTACAACGTAGGGTAACTGAGGGCCTCGCAATCGATACTGGCCATCGCTCATGCGAAGTTGCAGATTGAGGCGTTCATCTGCTCGCAATCGAACTTGCGCGACAACATGCGCAGAAAACGCGGGACCACCTACACAGTAAGTGCGTGTTTCGGAGACGCGAACCTCAGGATGTGCTCGAAAAATCAACTCGATGCTCTGAGCAAAATCGAGTTCGTAGTCAGCGTTGCAGGCTTCACAATGCCCGTGATCCCCAAGTCCCTTTAGCGTCTCCTTGACGTCCGATGGAATTCGACATGTCGGACAGAGTATGTCCCAAAGCAAAATGAGTACCCCCTCTCGAGCTGCCAGCAAAAATACCTCGACGACTTCCGCTGGCTTCAATTCAAATCGCTCCGCAAAGGCCAAGGGTCGCAGGCGGGCTACCTCCAAGTCGCTTGCAAACTCGAAATACTGTTCAACGGTGTCGAGTACTTTCGGATCGATGGATTGGGCACTCGATCGGACTCTCGAAAACCGTTCGCTCAATCGGCGTTTCTGCTCCCGCGTCATGGTCTTCGAAGCTGCAAAAGCGTTGGAAACGATGCTGCTGTTGGACTGGGATTGCAGATACTCGTCTATCTTTTCGTAAACACGACCAAAGTTGCGTTCCGACTTGTTGCCGATTTGAAAGCGAGCGAAACATTTGCCCATAAAATTTCTCGGCACCATCTGCAAAGTTTGTACGATGAGAGTCCCACCGTCCGATTGCGGATTGAGTTCAACAATATTGGTAAACCAGTAAAACGGACCGCTAGGGAATTGCCGTAATACGCTCAGACGACGACCTTCGATCCATTCGAAGGGATGTTCCTCCCACTCCATTGTCATGCCCATTGCACGCACTGTCGCGATCCTTCGCATTCCAAGCTTTGGATCCTGAATCGTTTTGTATCGAACCGCAGGCAACCCAATTGCGTTATTCACTCGGTCGGTATTTGAAACATAGGGCCATAGTGCTTCTGCGGAAGAACGCAGTTTCCATTGAAATTGGTATCGCAACACGCCCTGGACGTTGAACTCTGGAACGGCAGGGTGCAGTTGAATTGATGTTCGAGTGCCAGAAAGCAGGCCTTCGAGATCCTGCAAGAGTTCGCCTGCGTTTTGATAGCGTGCGCTCGG
>JAYVBW010000386.1:0-2209 GCA_043750255.1 Pirellula sp. | reverse complement strand
GTCGAATTGAGCGACTCACTCGTGGAAAGTGAGTTGTTCGGTCATGTTCAAGGTGGGTACACCGGGGCAATTCGCGATTCTGCCAGCGTGTTCGCACTGGCAGAGGGTGGCACAATATTTTTGGATGAAATCGGCGATTTACCGCTTTTGCTTCAGGCAAAACTTCTGCGTGTGTTAGAACAGCGCAAGTACAGCCGCGTTGGCGATGCGCATCCTGTATCGTGCAACGTGCGATTTATTACTGCAACGCATTGTGATTTGCCACTAGCCGTTCAGGAGAGAAAGTTCCGTGAAGACTTGTTCTATCGCTTGTCTTTGGTGGAAATTCACTTGCCACCGTTGCGCGAGCGTGTCGAAGATATTCCGCTCTTATGCACTTATTTTTTGCGGGAACTTGGCTACTCCAAGCCAGAAAAAATGATTGCGACAGAGTTGATGTCAGCATTACAGGCACGCCCTTGGTGGGGTAACGTTCGCGAGCTTAGGAATTCGCTGCAAAGCGCGTCGGTGCATGCTCGTGGCCGCCAAATATGTATTAGCGATCTCCCCGCTCCGCAACCCATACGAAGTGATGAACTAGCTTCCATTATAGTTCCGACTTCAGAAGTGATTGAGCGGTGGCTGGAGGCCAAGCTTTCGAATACCTGTGTTGATTCAGAGAACCAAACTGACTTACTCGATAAATTCAGTTGCGAGATGGAACCGCCATTGTTACGAGCCGTTCTCAAACGCACCGCAGGTAACCGAGCTGTCGCAGCCAATATTTTGGGTCTTCACCGAGGAACATTGCGTGCTCGCCTTAAAAGATATGGTATCGATCCAGCGGAGTAAACGAAAACGAGAACTGCTATACTCAAGGTCCGATTTGGCTTGCCAGCGACCTTAGTTTTGAGGCGGTAGCGGTTGTGGTGCTTGCGGTGACTGGCCGCCGCCAAAGGGTCCACCATTGCCGAAGCCTGGTATCTGCAAGTTTTGAAGATTAGGGAACTGTGGCAGATTCTGCTGAACGCCTTGTTGCATCTGTTGCATCCCTTGCTGCAACGGTCCAAGCTGCTGAGAAAGTGGTCCAAGTAGCTTTCCAATTCCTTTGTCAATTTGTTTTTGTGCAGCGCCCTGAAGCGCGGCCGTTGCAAGTTGTTGGCCGATCGATGCAAAGCTTCTCAGATCCATTTGCGGTCGCTGTATCGTTCCGCGAACTGGTATTTGGATCTGTTGGCCCGCTAGCGATTGCAATAACGGTGTCTTGTCTACCCATTCCTTCAAGATTGGGACCGCCGCGATCAGTTCCAGTTGGCCATCGATCCCGACGGAGCCTGAGGTGTTGATGAGAACATCTCCCGCTTGGATCTGCATGTTCTTGTGAGCGACGCGACCGTGTTGGACATCGAATCCGATTTGCTGTTCGGGCAGTTGAAGCCATGTCGTCTGCTGCCCTCCACCGTCGGTCGCGCCCGCGCCCTTTCGCAATGCGCGAACCTGTTGAACCAATCCCAGCAACTGATCCGCTAAAGGTCCCGGTCCGACATTCGCACCATGCACTTGCAATTGGCCTCTTATTGTTTGAGAGTTCAAATCCGACGGGACGATTGAGGCCTCCTCGATTTGCAAGCTCAGGTTGCCTTGAACGCTCGCTACGTCCGCAAGAATCGGGGCAACATATTTCAGCCAGCCTTGGCACATTTGTCGTGTGATGGCGACGTTGTCGATGACTTTTTCTGGGCTCTGGATGATGACGATGGGACAGCCTGCCATGTCGCCGTTGAGATTCCATCGCAATTTACCTTGAGAGACCGGGATCTCGGCTCGCGATAGGAAGTGGCCGTTCTCGATCTTCAATGGAAAGTCGGCAGTTCCAATTTCGATACCCACGATACTGGCACTGTCCCAGCCGAGCTGCGATTTGGCTTGCAACGATTCGGCCCAGTTGCCACTTTTACTGGATGTCCAAGTGACCTCCACAGGTTGAGTTCTTTGTCCCTGAACGACCAAGAGATCCCCGGTCCACGGACGCAGTCGTTGTGCGACCCGAGCTGCATCGTAGGTCATGTTGCCCTGCGAGACCAACAGTGTCTTCTTGGCTTGGGTGGTCATATTCGTTTTGCCTGCGTAAGCGATCCACTCGGTCATGAGCTCCGCTTTCGGAATCTCTAGTTTGCCTGTACTGACTTCATAGCGACCATCTACTAGCAATTTTGCTTGCGGTTCCTCC
>JAYVBW010000385.1:0-1578 GCA_043750255.1 Pirellula sp. | reverse complement strand
CTCGAAAAGACCGAGGATAGAGATATTGATTTAAAGCATAGTGATCGAAGCAAAACACCGATTGAGCCCTACCTCGCGGATCAATGGTTTGTTCGTATGGAGCAACTGGCTCAGTCTGCCATGGACGCGGTTACTAACGGCGATGTTAGAATCTTTCCGCAGCGTTACGCCAGCGGCTATTTGGATTGGCTCGGAGAAAAGCGGGATTGGCCTGTCGGGCGACAATTGTGGTGGGGACATCAAATTCCGATTTGGAGCCGGACGTTTGAAATACCTGCGGATGCTCAGTCGCTCCAATTTAAGATCGAAACGATGCCTGAGCGGGCTGCTGGTCTAATGAATGTGTCGATCGAGGAGCCAGCGACTCTACATGTTTGTATTCGCAATGAAGATGCGGGGCTTGAAACAAAATTGCAATCGCTGGGACTCGTTCGTCAAGAAGATGTACTCGACACTTGGTTCTCGTCGGCGTTGTGGCCCCATTCGACGTTAGGTTGGCCGGAGCAGACGCCCGAGCTGGAGTATTTTTACCCAACCAACACGTTGATTACCTCTCGCGACATCATCACGCTATGGGTTGCACGTATGGTTCTCATGGGACTCAACAACATGGGCAAGGTACCGTTCCAAGATGTCTTCATCCATCCGAAGATTCTTGATGGCTACGGTGAAACCATGTCCAAGAGTAAAGGCAACGGAGTAGACCCCTTGGATGTGATCAACAAATTCGGGCCCGATGCTCTGCGGTTTGGACTGACTTGGTTGTGCACCGAAACGCAGGATGTTCGAATGCCTGTCCAGTTTGAATGCCCGCACTGCGAAGCGTTGGTCAACCAGACAAAAGAAAATCGTTCGAAGCCACTTGTTACGTGCGATAAGTGCAAAAAGAAATTCTCGACCCAGTGGGCGGAAACAGAAGCGGACAAGGCCCAACCCAAAGCACCGGTCGTTAGCGAACGCTTTGAAGTCGCAAGGAATTTCGTGAACAAACTTTGGAACGCTTCTCGGTTCGTCATGATGAACCTCGACGGCTTTAAGCCGATGAAGGTCGATTTGGACACACTACCGTTGGAAGACCAATGGATCCTGTCGCGTTTAGCAACCGTAACGAAGACGGTTCAATCGGAAATCAAACTGTTTCGCTACGCAGAAGCAGCGAGAGCAGCTTACGACTTTGCTTGGGACCATTTCTGTTCACTCTATGTCGAGATGGCCAAGCCACGATTGCAAGATCCGGCAGCTAGGCCGCTTGTACAGCAAATCCTGGCTCATTGTTTGGACTCCATGCTGCGTATACTCCATCCGATCATGCCCTTTGTGACAGAATCGATTTGGCAACAGCTGGCTCGGTTTGCACCCATACGTGATTTATACTCCACTTCGCTACCAAACCAGTGGATCATTTTGGCCGACTGGCCGACCGTTCACGAGGAGCATATTCGCCCAGAAGTTGAAAAGCAATTTGCACACTTCGTAGATTTGGTGGGTGCAATTCGCGAAATACGCTCCCGGCAAAATATTACCCAAAGGCAACCGCTCCAATTCTGTGTTCGATGCGAATTGGCAATGGAACAGCTT
>JAYVBW010000384.1:0-5511 GCA_043750255.1 Pirellula sp. | reverse complement strand
GGGTTAGAGAATTTCATTTTGGGTAAGACAGCTTCAATCGTGGCAAGCGACGCGACAACGATTTTAGGTTCGTCTTTGATCGTCATTGTGGCTTTGGTGCTATTTCGCAAGGAACTGAAGTTGCTCTGTTTCGATTCGTTGCTAGCAACGGCTCAAGGGTGGCCAGTATTGATGATGGATTTGTTGCTTTTGGGCTGCGTCCTCATTGTGGTAATCGTTGGTGCCAATGTGGTTGGCGTGATTTTGGTGATCGCTCTATTGGTCATTCCACCTGCATCTGCCCGCTTTTGGACGCATTCCTTACCCAAAACAATTATTGTAAGCGCATTGATTGGAGCCTGTTCTGGAATCCTAGGTGCGCTAAGCAGTCTCCTCATCGATCGCGTACCCTCTGGGGCTGCGATCGTGCTTTCCGCAAGCGGATTCTTTGTGTTTAGTATGTTGCTCGGGACGGAGCATGGACTTCTTTGGCGAGCTTGGAGTCTAGGTAGACAACGCACGAAAGCGGATCAGGAGCATGTGCTGCGAGCCATTTTCGAACTGCTAGAGTCCCAAGGCAAATCGCCGCAGGCACATGGCCAAATGCGATCTGAGTCGGTCGACCTTTCGGACTTGGTCCGGATGCGATCGTGGTCCGCTGCCCGGCTCGCGAGTGCTGTTCGTCAAATAGGCGGTCAAGGATGGGCGACCATCAATGGTGAAGGAGCAGCCTCGCTGACAGCGAGTGGCATTCAACAGTCTATTAGAGCGGTGCGAAGGCATCGGTTGCTAGAGCTTTACTTTGCACGTTGGGCAGACCTTTCTCCGGATGCCATTGATCGCGGTGCAGACTACACCGAGCATGCGTTAAACGACGACTTGCTCGCGGAACTCGAAAAAGACGCGATCGTCATGGGCGAGTCGATCGATTTACCCAAGAGCGTTCACCCAATTGGTTCGTCGATGCAGCTTTAAAATAAAAAGGCTTACAACGATGGGAACGTGGTTGATATCAGTTTTTGATACTCTTCCAATTTTTGCAGAGGTGCAAGATCTGGATCATGTCGTAAATAATTTGCGTCGTTGAAGCCTGTGTCGAACGATCGTTTGATCGAAATCAGGGCTCGTGCGATTGACCCAGGCTGTTCCGACGCGGGCAGAAAATCAGCGGCAATACCGAATGCTGAAGCCGCTTGAAGGAAAAGACGATTGGCTGGAAATCCGCCGGCCAAGCCATCGTTGTTGCCGCCCTCACGGACGAGTCGCTCGGCCCGTTCGTGCAGCCATTGAGCGTGCTCAATTGCCACTTCCGTTTGACCAGAACGAGCCTTTGCCAACATGAATTCGATGCGTTGTGTGATCGCGAGATCCAGGTTTGCCGCAGCCTCCCCGTCGAGCATCGTGTCGCGCCAAGCCATTTCGCGAAGCAAGGCACAGCGTTCGAAAAGCAGCTTGGCATTGGCTGCATCTCCTCCGAGCAATGCTACAATACCTGTACGATAGTACTGCATCGCTAAGCCGTTTTCGCCATGCTGAATTGCACGCAATTCGGGCTCATCAAGCGTTCGCTTCAAGTCATGCATCGCGATTGCATATTGCTGTTCAATCAGACTCGGCTCAACTCCTTTGCTGAGTAAGTAGTCGCCATAGGCGTTTGCCGAGCCGACGAGAAGTCTGCGATAGGAATAGTAATTCGGATATTCCTTACACAGTTCGGTCAGCACGGTAATGCTCTCGGAGTACGCGGCCTTGGCTTCTTCCTCGAGTCCAAGGCTGATGGCGGTGGCGGCCATAGTCTTAAGCGTTAGCCCTAAATCTTGCCGCGCACGAGGCCTATTCTTGGCTGAAGCGGGTAGCTCTTGAATCGCTTGTCGCAAATTGTCGGCGGCTGTCACAGCAGTGTCGTTGGCTTTGGTGACGTATCTAACCGGGTCGCGGGCCTGCTCTTTCAGCAGGAACTCGGCATATCGGAACAACACGACGCCCAATTCCGCTTTGCGACCGGCGATCTCTTCGACGTTTGCTCCCTCTTTAGCAGCAGCCAGCGATTCTTCACGCAGGTTGATGGCTAATTTGTGCAGAGGAACGATTTCTCCGAATGGTTTACCCCTCACGAGTGCACAGGTTGCACTTCGCGAGACTGCGCTGGCGTAGTTTGCCGCCGCTTTGGATTTTTCCACCGGATGTTCGTCGTACACTTCTTTGGCGAGCCGCACCGCATGGGCGAATTGCTCGTCCGCTTTCTGGAGCTTTTCGCGTCCTTCTTTGCCTCTGTCGCTTCTCGACAATTCTTCGGCGCCTTGTGTAAGCAAAAGGTCACCTTGACGTAGCGCAACGGCTTCATGTCCCCATTGCAGAGAGGGGCCAAGCGCTGCCGTCTCGTCGGATCGGTCCAAAATCTGGCTGATCAATCGAAGAAATTCCTGACGAGTTCCCGCCCCCAGGGGCGCATCGTCCAACAAGTTCGGCGCTTGATTGGCAAGCTGTGAAACCGTGTCGCGATAGGTGACCAACCTCTCGTCGGATATGCCCTTTTCGGTTGCGATTACGTCTCGCTGTGTCTTGATTTGATCGCGCTGCAGGCTGATTTGGTAGGCGGTTATCGAAGCCCCTACTGCCATGACCATCAACAACGCGGCTACCAATCCAATCAAGCGGGCTTCGCGCGGATAGCGTCGGCAAAGGCGAACTAGCCGTTCAACGCTCCCTATTGGACGTGCCAAAATGGGCTCGTTTTTAAGATGGCGCTCGAGGTCTTCTGCCAGCAGTTGGGCGGAGCCATACCTTTTAGAGGTTTCTTTTTGCAAACATTTAAGGCAGATCGTTTCCAAATCCCGAGCAACGCCAGGCTGCAACGTTGAAGGCGGTGTTGGCTCAGCCGTTCGAACTTGTCGAATGACCTCCCATGCAGTAGCCGCTTTGAAAGGTGGGCGACCCACGAGCAATTCGTACATAATTGCGCCCAAGGTATAAACATCCGATAGAGGACCTATGGCGGCCTGATCGCCGGCGGCCTGCTCGGGCGACATGTAGCTGGGTGTCCCAAGAATTGTGCCATCAACCGTCAAATGACTGACATCATCGGTACGGCGTGCCAACCCAAAGTCCGCGATTTTAGGTGTGCCGTCTGCCGCCAGAAGGATATTGGCTGGTTTCAGGTCTCGGTGAATCACTCCGCGACCATGGGCATACGCAATCGCAGACGCAAGCGTTAGGAGCATCTTGGCCGCCTGCTCGCCGGTAAGCATTTGTTTCGAGATTTTGCGCGAGAGCGTTCCGCCTTCCACGTATTCCAACGTGAAGTAAGGCATATCGCCTGTCTGGCCAACTTCATAAATTTGAACGATGTTTGGATGTTGCAATCTGGCTGCCGATTGGGCTTCCACCTGAAACCGCGCAACTTCCTCTGGTCTTGCATGGTCAGAATTCAACATCACTTTGAGAGCAACGGTTCGATCCGCTAGCTCCTGCTTGGCTTTGTAGACTACCCCCATCGCGCCCCGTCCCAGTTCCCCGAGAATCCGATAGCCGGGAACAGCAACGCGCGCGACTCCTTTCGAAACGAGAGGCTTGGAACCGTAGACTGACGTACCATCTGGATCAAACTCAAAATCCTGGGTCAGTTGGGGATCTGCAGGTCCTAGGTCCTGCGTTTCTGTCAGCCCAAATACGGAACGGTTTTCGGCGGTATCGTCGTTACTGTCTCTGGACTTGCTCGCATCCGCCGGACCATTGCCATCTTCATTTGATTCGGTTTTCTTTTTAAGGGATTCATCCATTTTGTGGCTCTCATGAGGATAAGGCGTCCAAGCGTTCATTATCCACGAATGATCTGAAATATGCCAATCGTTAATCAGCTTTGTCGGTTGTGGCATATAACTCGGCCATGGCGGCGTCGACTGCCGTTGCGGAAACGCTTTCTTCTCGGACCGCATGAATGGACCGGACCATGTTACCATTCTTACGTTGGGTCGCTGGCCGGACGCTGCCATCCTGGAGCTGGCGGCTTGGGATTAGCTCGCTGAGAGTGTGGAGGCGAGATAATGAATGAGCTGGCAGCTTCGCATTCCATGGATCCCCAAAGCGGCCGTCAATCATGCTCTTATCAGCGCCACGACCCAGCAGCGCTCCGACGAAAATCGAGCTCAATGCGTCCGAGGTCACTGCGGGAGTCGCAAGGGCCATCATGCTCAAACGCGTTCCAATTACCTGCCTTACGGCATTGTCGGGCTGCCCTAACAACCCCAGTTGAACTTGTTCACGAACAAAGCCCGAAGCTGTCAGCGGTTCCACTCCCTCAGGGATGCTAGGTATGTTGAAATCGGCGACGGTCAAAACACGGTGGGCGGTTCGAGTCGACAACGTTGCATTCATGGCGGAAGCAGCATCGCTCGAATGCCCTAGTCCTAACGCATGACCGAGTTCGTGCATCACCGAAGTCTGAAAGTCATACTGACTGGCACCGATCGCGACCGGATCAACACCTGCGTACCAATCCCAACCTTGTAGGAAGGTGATAGCAACCGGATTTGAACCGGGGTCGTAGCTACCCAGAATACCAACCGCTGCAGTGCCGCTAGCGCTGGTCATACTAGTGTTGATAATGACAGTTGCTAACGAGGGCTCGCTGACCTCGTTGATCGAAACGCTGTAAGGAACGAGCAAAGTATCGATACTGGTGATCGCATCGCGAATGCGTGCGAGCATGTTGGAGCTAAATGAGCCGCCGACACTGCTGATGTATACATTCAGGTCGCCGGCTAGTAGGGTGTTAGCGTTGCCACCTACATCGCCAACGCTGTCACTCCCAGTTGCCAGCTGAGTGAGTGCGATGTTGCCACTGATGTTGAGTGTGTTGACGACCAAGGTGTCATCAAGCTGCCCGTTCCCGCTCATGGTGAGTGCGGCATTTGCGGCGTAGATGGTCCCGTTCACATTGACGTTGGCGTTGCCGCTGATGCTTAAGGCTCGTGTGTTGACACGGGACTGATAAATCAGAATTCCTGCATAGGTTCCGGTTGTCGGTGGATTGAGGTTGAGGTTGCCATTGCCGCTAAGCGAGATGCCACCGAAGTTACCACCGTCTGTCGAGCCGTTGTAGTTGCTGCCAGCATTGAAGATCGTCACTCGGGAGCCGCTGACACCAGCGTTACCGGAAACAGTAAATCCGCCTCCTTTGATGATGTACATGCCTGGGCTCATGGTTACATTCGCGTTACCAGAAAGCTGGATCGAGGTGTAGACTCCCGGGCTCAATGTCCTAGTCGTATTGCCCGCGACGCTCACGGCACCGTAGTTAGTCAGTCCAGTTAAACCCGGTGATGTGAGCGACGAGAGTGGATCATTGGTCGAGGCGGGTACGCCGGTCTTGGTTACCTGCGCATTACCGCTCTTGCTTACGCCGCCAACCACCTGTACGGTTCCGCCAACGTTGATCCTGGCGTTACCGCTAGCGATGATTGCGTTAGGAGAGCTCGCGTCGACGAAGAGTCCAAATGGCAAATTGACGTTTGCGTTTCCAGAAGCGGTTAC
>JAYVBW010000383.1:0-3331 GCA_043750255.1 Pirellula sp. | reverse complement strand
TCTTTCTCACTGTTCATCAACTCTTTTGTTGTTTGGGCATCAAGCACTGCATCCCCGCTGCGCCGACGCGTCCCCTTGATAGGACGCGTTTCAATCCATTTGTCGTTCACTTGAAGAAATCTTTCCGGAGAGGCACTAATAATTTGGGCAGATCCAATATCAAAGTAGCCTGCAAACGGAGCCGCATTGACTTGTCGAAGTCTTTGGTAAAGTGATGCAGAGTCGCATCGAGCAGGGCAGAGCAATCGCTGCGATAAATTGACTTGAAAAATATCGCCAGCATAGATGTAGTCGCGTGCCATTTGAACCACATCGCGAAAGCCGGAGCTATCGAAATTACCGAGCCATCCGCCACCCAAACGGGTTTCAAATTGGGGGGCCGTCAGACCATGCGCCATCGCTTGGACTTGATGTATCGGAGAAACGGATCGCGAGGTAAAGGATGGTTCGCTTGGAATCGAATCGTTCTTCGCTAGCAACTTCAAAAACTGCTCGCACCGATTTTTTGCGCGCTTCCAGCGAGCCTTGGAGGATGACGATTCCGGAAACCCTTGAGAAATGATCCAGCCCTCCCCTGTGCAATGATCCCAGGCTAGAACAACATCGTAGAGAGCAAGTGTGGCCAAAGGCAAATCGAATTCGTTGTGCCTCGCCGCAGGAACACGTTCGAAACAACGGCCCAACTCATATCCCATGAAACCAGCCACACCTCCTTGAAACGGAGGCAATCCAGGAACCGTGATCGACTGAAACGATTTGATCCACTGTTCCAGTTTGGCCAGTGGATCGGCCACAACTCGTTCCACTCGAAGAACGTCGACCGGATCGGCAGCTAAAAAGCTGTATCGAGATTGCTTGTCTCCGACCAGGGCACTATCAAGCCAACAGCAGTTCGGCAAATGCTTGAGCCGGTCGAATGCGATGGGCGCGGTGAGATCTTTGGCAAGAGGCTCAACGTGGGCGGCTGTTGCGGCGTCAATCATGGAAATAGACCGAGTAAAACAAATTAAAGACTGCGAAAGTATAGCCCCGAATCCGATCGAAATACGAACCTTGTCGCTGAACGCAGCCAATGTCGCTATAATCTCTCAGCTCAATCGAAAATTCTTTCGACAACGGTTTGCACACATAGACGTTCCCCTGCATGGAACACAATCCTCGATATGAAATGCTTTGTTAAATGACTTTAGACTGGGATAGCTTGATTTCGTTAATTCGCAAACACGACCGGTTTGTCCTCACAAGCCATATTCGTCCTGATTGCGACGCGCTAGGAAGCGAGTTAGGAATGGCCGGGATCTTGGAAGCCATGGGGAAAGAGGTTGTAATTGTCAACGGCCATCAAACACCTCCTATCCTTTCGTTTCTTGACCCTACGGGCAGCATTCGCGTCATCGGTGAAAACATCCTCGGTGCCGATGTTAGTGGGGATTGTCTAATCGTGCTGGATACCAGCGCTTGGGCTCAGCTTGGCCCCATGGCCGAAGTACTGCGGCGATTCGAAGGGACCAAGATTGTCATTGACCATCACGTTGGCGAGGACGATTTGGGTGCCCAGTTTTTCAAAGACACCAGTGCCGAAGCAACCGGCCACTTGGTGGCACTACTCGCCAAACATGCAGGCGTACCGGTCTCCAAGTCGATGGCTACGGCGTTGTATGCTGCCATCGCAACGGACACCGGTTGGTTCCGCTTCGCTTCGACGACCAGCGACACCTATCGAATCATTGGTGACCTCGTGGACTGCGGTGCATCGCCGTCGTCCATCTATGGCGATTTGTACGAACGAGATACGCTCGGACGAGTGCGACTTCGCGGTCGAATTCTTTCACGCGTTCAAGTGGAAAACAATGGTCAACTGGCTCATACCTTTGTTCGCAAGGAAGACTTTGTGGAATCAGGTGCGCTCGCTAGTGACACCGAGGATGCGATCAACCTGGCACTAGCCATTGTTGGCGTCAAGGTAGCTGTCATCATGATCGAGCAACTCAAGGGTGGCTTCAAAGTGAGTTTCAGATCGCGATGCCATGTCGACTGCAATGAGCTGTCCCGGTTATTCGGAGGCGGCGGGCACCGTGCCGCTGCGGGCGCATTCGTCGAGGGGGACTTTAACGAACTTCAAACGCGAGTCCTGCAGGCGACGCGAGCGGCCCTCAACAATAAACCTGTTTATGCTTGATTTGCTTCGGTTCGCCATCGCGATTTTGCCCCTCGCTGCGTACACGAATGTACTTGGTCTGCTGAGATTGAGGTCCAAGCCGACTGTCTTAGGTGGGGCGTTGGATCTGCTTTTGTTGGGCTTAGCAGTCATCGGAATCGTCGCGATTGGCCCGATCGAACTTTTTTTTCCGCGAGCCGCTTACTCGCTGCTAGGCGGCTGGGTATGGTTTCTCCTCATCGGTTTGTATTTGTTCGTATTAATGTTTCTTGCGATGAACACAGCACCGAAACTGGTCGTCTATGGATTGGACCATGAGATGCTACGCTTGCAAGTCTGTGAGCTCTTGGATCAAGAGCAGATTCGTTCGGAGTGGCTCGGCGACTTGGTCGATTTGCCTGAGCTAGGTGTACGAGCATGTATTGAACCGGCGGGGCGAGGCAGCGTTTCTCAAATACAAGCAGCGGGCAAGCAACAGAACCTCACCGGTTGGTTTACCTTGGAGAGACTTCTTGTAAAAAAGGTTTCCGCAATACGAATCAATCAACGCCTGCAGGCGATTGTCTGGTTGAACATCAGTTTTGTGCTTTTTGGCATTGCAGCGGTATTAATCAGCAATGATTTACCTCGCCTCCAGCAAGTGATGGTCAGTATGTTCGACGGCGGATAGCGACAAGGCATTGTTTGCAGTTGGTGACGCTCCAAGTGTATAATCAACGAGCCCGATCCTACTTTTCTGCGAGCTCTTTAACATGTCCGATGTCACGCAAATCTTAATGCAGATCGAGTCCGGCGATCCGTCAGCGGCTGAAAAGCTATTGCCGCTGGTGTACGACGAGCTGCGGAGACTCGCCAAGTCACGTATGGCAAACGAACGGTCTGATCACACCTTGCAGTCGACATCGCTGGTGCACGAAGCATACCTGCGACTGGTAGACGTGAAGCATGCGCAGCAGTGGAACAACCGTGGCCATTTTTTCTCGGCTGCGGCCGAAGCCATGCGGCGGATACTAATTGAGTCAGCCATTCGGAAACGGTCACAGAAGCGAGGCGGAGGTCGAGAACGCATCGATCTTGGAGATGACCTGGCGGCCACAAGCTCCGAACAAAGCGGAGATTTAATTGACTTTAATGAATCTCTCGAACGCCTCGCACTCGAGGACGCCCAGGCCG
>JAYVBW010000382.1:0-3670 GCA_043750255.1 Pirellula sp. | reverse complement strand
TAACAAGGCTATTGCCCAAAATTTGCAACTCACCACCGCCAATAGCCTTCGCAGTCACGTTCAACCCGACGCTGCGAATAGCCGCAGCGACTTTTTCGGCCAAGATGCGTGGCGGATCTTGCGGATTAATTAGGATCTGAACGTTTCCCGTTCCGATGTTGGTATTATTGTCGAACTCAAAAGTGACCCGCCGGAAACCGTCATCCACTTGGAAAGTTGCACCATCGACGGCGGTCGTCGTGAATCCATCGATCGAGGAGGGAACGCTGAGTCGTAGTCCCGTATCCAGTTCAAACCGTGTATTGACACCCGTCGAATCCAAAATGGTGTAAATGGTACCATCAACGATACTCTTTGGATCAACCAAGCGAATGGCGGATTCGTTGGTGTTGATAAACCGAATCTGATAAACCGATTCACTGTCCCAAACGCCTGCCAAGGGCGTTAAACGAACGATGTTGCTGGTTGAGTCATAACCGAAGCGGTAATCCAAACTCTCAACCAAAATTTGACCATTCTTGTATAGCAACACTGAGCTCGGAGTAACTGAGGTCGGGTTAACACCGGTGCCTTGCGATTTATTTCCGATCTGCGATGTATCTAGGATTTGAAAATCGAAGAAGTTAAACGTCTGATTGGCCAACTCAACAATCCCAATGGCGGGGTTCTTATCCGCACCCAACGCATCGTTATCAAAAGGATTGATGGAAATTGCACTTGGACCAACAAAGTCCGCGCGATCCGCAGCTCCTCTGTCCTTAAATATGCCTTCGCCGATGCCCGGTGGGGATTCAACATTTGGGTCATCTACGCGGAGAAGGCCATTGATGTCGGTGGATGGTGCAATAATTGGGGAAGCGGCCAGTCCCAACGGTTGCTTAACCGATAGGAGAGCGGAACGATCCAACAATGTATCAATCGTTGAATCAATTGCTGGCGAGTTCGGAACAGGATAGAGATTTCGAGTGGACGGATTGGTAAACAACGGAGTTCCATTGGCAACCAATATAGGGTATTGGCCTAAAGAGGCAGACCCACCGGAGTTGGCCGTATTGCCTTGGTACAGCGTCGCACCTATTACCGTCGATGTGCTAGTTGGATCAACAAAAATACCGGTGGCGTGATTGGCGATGATGTTGTTAATCAACGTCGGACTTGCCTTTTCACCGACGCGAATACCAGTCCCACTCGGCGTAAAAATTTGCCCAGGTCGACTCGAAATCGCTCCCACAGCGTCGATGTCAGCTCCTACTGAGTCACCACTTTGTGCTCCTTCGTTCGCAACGTCAGTTAAACGCACGAAGTAAAGCTGGCTCAACGAATTGAAACCGTAGGCGTCCAAGTCGATGTATCGATTGTTAAACGAGGCGACACCTACCGAAGTGTACCTCACTCCATCAGCACTCACCTCCACCCGTACTTGCTCGGGTGATCCAACTTCGTATACCGCAAGATCAGAACGAGCGTCGTCCGATCCGGTGAGAATGTTGTTCGTGAATTGAACAACTAAGCTTCCACCTCGACCAAGCGAGACTGCACCTTGGCCAGCGATCGGTTCGCCGATACCCGTGTAGTTCGGTGCGCCAAGTGCATTGGTTGGATCCTGTAAGCCCGCAATTGGGACAGGTCCTCCACCAGCACGAGGATTGTAGTCTCCGCTCTTGACGAAATCAGCAAACGATATCAGTCCCAAACCATAAAAATCATCACCGAATGTCGCCGCTGGTGTCGACGGTACAGTAGTGACAGTTCCACCAAGGATTGTGTTATTGACTATTCGAGCGAACGGAACAGGGGCGGCAGGAACATTTCCAAGAGCCGTATCGCCGACAATGTTGATTCCGCCTCCGAGATTCCCAACCAACTCATTGTTAACCACGACCGCGCCGGGTAACAGGCGTTGGCTATTCAGCGTTATCGTGTTGCGAACAGAGCCTGGATTCGGAGCATTGGACACAGCATCCCGAACATCGGCCTGCAATGTGATTCCAAATCCGGACGAATTCGAAATACGCGAATTTTCGATTACGATTTGCCCCTGCTCTCGTTGCGTGTTCCGATCACCATCGAGCAACAATGACTTTGCAATGCCGATTGAGCTTGGCAGCGTTACTGTTATCGTCCCAACAAGCGAGATCTCGTTTGTGTTTTGTCCAGTCAAGCTTCCATCGACCGAGATCGCAGCAATGCTGAGAAGACTTTGCACTGTTGAAGAGTTGATGATGTCTCGAACGCGTGATGCGATAACGTTTGCGGATTCGTTCAACGCGCTGTTGAACGGCACTGGCAAATTGCCTGGCCGTACGCCCCGCGAAGGAGAATTCGGTAGCAACGAACGGTCATCGAATTCCAA
The DNA here is from genome assembly GCA_043750255.1 of Pirellula sp. Taxonomy (GTDB): domain Bacteria; phylum Planctomycetota; class Planctomycetia; order Pirellulales; family Pirellulaceae; genus JBKCUI01. The sequence continues at coordinate 1,317 of JAYVBW010000382.1, read as the reverse complement.
TGTTACCGAATTGATCCCATCATTCAACACAATGGTTTGACCGTCAGCAATCTGGAACGAACCGTTGAACTTGATTGTCTGGGAACGCGACTGTTGTTGGTTTGGCCCAAAACTCTGAGTGAGCTGAATTTCGGCCTGCGGAATGGCTGGGTTTAGGTTTGGCAATAGTGGTTGTCCGTACTCCTGGCCACCGCGGATTTCGAGTTGGTAAGGGCCAACCAAGATCCCGCTTCCAACCGACGGAATCGTGACAAAAGTCGTATCTACCCGAGCGCCTGTTACTGTTTCACCACGTTCTGCAAGCCCAATGATGAAGTCATCCAAATAGAGCCCTTCGAATGCATTGTTCTGAGCTCGTGTGGCGGACGGCAAGACCCCTACACCGTATTCCGAAAAATTATCTTCCACCCTTTGTGTCGATACTGTAAACGGTCCAGGCGAACCGACTGTCAAACCGGTAATGTCAATGAAGCCACCCCGCTGCTTGTAGGTTGCAAAGGCATCCACACCACCGGCCAAGACGCTTTCCATCGTTTGCGCTACCTGCTTAGCAACCTCTGCCTCAGTCATGGTTTGAAGAATATACACCGGGACGTTTGTGACGTCGTTGAGTCCTGATTTTCCAATCAAGCTCAAAGGCGAATTGGCTGGCAACGTCACCGAAGTCGCTCCATCCGCTTGAATACGATTACCTACAACTGAAAAGTTGAGACGAGGAGACACGTCGACAGTTAGTTCATACTGACCTTGGGAACCGCCATTAGCACCACTGTTGGCGACGTTGGGATTGTAGCGAGTGTTGGCAGACCCAGAAACTCCTAAAAAGTATCGTCCCGTCTTTGGAACAGTAAACGCGATTTTAGAATCGCGGGTTCCACCAAAATCATTGTTGGACGCGATTTCGCTGCCGCTTTCATCGAACAACCTTAAATAGGGATCGAGCAAGGATCCAGGTATGGTAGTTGAGGAAGCTATCAGAACAACATTCGAACCCGCTTCCAAATTAAGTCGAACTAAATCGATATCGCGATCTGGCGCACTGATTAAGTTCGGATTGTCCCCAATCGCACCTAAACCTGTAACTCGAACCGCTCCACCCGTTACTCCGATGGATAGGGCTCGATTCAGAACATCCGATCCACCAGCGGGATCCGCTAGATTTGCGGTTTGGTTTGTTTTTGGATAAGCCGCAGTGCTGATCACCGTGAATATCGATTGGGCTAAAACTCCGGGTGAATCTGTGGAATTGAACGGGATGACATTCCCTGCTGGCGCTACGCCAACACCGTTCCAAAATACGAAGTCAAGTCCAAGCAC
>JAYVBW010000381.1:0-4697 GCA_043750255.1 Pirellula sp. | reverse complement strand
GACTGAATGGAGAGTTCGCCGGATTCGGTGTTCGACTGCATTTGGACTCGGCTTAATGCCTCGAATTCCCATCCTGGGTTATTGGCTGCTCCGCGATTGTTACTCGGCGATTGATTCCAACTCAATCCGGACGCGTCAAAGATATTGAGTTGGTCCGAATACAGCAGGCTTTGATTGCGTCCGAGTCGATCAACAGCATGAACGTTGAGGGCATCGTCCCAAGAAGCAATCGGTCCAATCAACGCTTCGATGCGGTCGTAAAACGTTGTTCTTCGTTGTGGCATATTCCCTTCCATTCTCCCTAAGAAGCTCAAATGGATACACTGATAACCGTTTTCTGCGAATCGGTCTGCAACGGAAGGAGTTGCTAGGTTGGAGTTTTGAAAAGCACCGTTGATCGGATTGTCATTCCCTAGGCGTCGACTCCAAATCTCTCCGGGGCCATGGCCGAGCCACGTTTGAGTTGGGAGCATAAAATCGAGTTGCGGTACTTTCATTTGCTCAATCGATCGCCGTCTCATTTTCAAGTCGGTTTGAACGGCTCGAAGGTCGACATTGTCCTCCAAGCGAATGATTGAAATCTGCGATTGCCGTGGCTGATTGGGGTTTTGGCTGCTTCGTAGAGAAACGGGCTGTTCCATTTCGACTGACATCCGATTGGAACGCGCCTCAATATGCCACAGAGTTTGAGGATCGGTCTCCATTCGGCAGTTCAGTGTCACGCCACCGCCAAATCGTGCAGTGCGGCCATCAAACGTCATGCGTTCACCCCATTGCAACCGAGGTGGTTCGTGCCATCGAATGTTGCTCCCGCTCGCGTTGGTAGTGGAACTCGCAAAGTTTTTCTGGAGCGCTTCCACTGGAATTATCAATTCACCAGGGTGGTCGATCCAAAATTGATTTTCGCTTTGTTTTAGGTTTAGTTCAGGTGCTTGTACCGATCCGCTACCCACTGCAACCTTGGCAGGCTGACCAGAGATTGTGATATCGCTGGTGTCATTTTGTCCTTGACTCAACCGAAGCCGCTCACCCGTAGCTGTGAACGGCCAAGGGGATTCGTCGGACACTTGATCTTTCGTAAGAGCGAAATTTCCATCGAGAACTAGATCCTCGACCCGTGTCTGGTCTCCGCTCCGCAGCACCTTGGCTCGCATGGTTCTCGCAGTTACCCTAAGTGGTGAAGTTGGCTTCGCTGTCAACAGCCCATTTTGCCCATTTCGATTATTTGGCGAACTTGGTTGTTTCAATGGAGCTGCCGGCGTGCCCGTCGACGGCAACAGAACGAGGCCTTGAGGACCTAGCTTCTCGTTTAAAACTGTGGCATTGGCATGGTCACTTTGCCGTTTGACGTCTCCAGGGAACGTAACCTTTGTGTTAGTCGTCGACGCTGCAACGGTTTGTAATTGAGGAGGCAGCGGACTGGTTGCAGCATTAGGCCATTGGTATCCGAACCAGACCTGCATTTTTTCCACCGTCGCGCGCAACTGAGGCGAATCGACATCTACCTTTCCATCCGCCATCATTCGATCCGGCAGCGCTTGAGGCACCTTTCCGTCCGGATACTGCGGCGCGAGCTGGAGGGCGAGTTCGGGGGTCATTGGCGTCAACCAGAGATAAAGGTGCTCGGCGATGAACCGTCCATGATTTGGGCTGCTGACGTTTGCACTACCCTTGATGTCCACTAAGTCTTTGGAGACGTCCTCGGAGTCGGGTCGCACAAGTAAACGTTCGCCCCACGAAAGTTTCCATGGTTCTCCATTATTATCCATTTGCGCGCTACCCGGCCCCGAAGCCTGGAGCGCTCCGATGCGATTTCGGTTCAGTGTCCCGTAGATCTTGCCGTTACTATCCGTTGAGTTTGCGATGGCTTCAGCACTCTGATACTGTATTTCCGGCGACCTGACTTGAACCGATTCTCGTTTAAGATAAACGGGAGTCATTTCTCTTGGCGAAGCAAGTGACCTCCGATTGCTAAGTGTGATAATACCATTGATTAAATCCATGACCAAATGTTGCCCATGAGCTTCTGCCAGCATGCCTGGTGCATTGATTTTTAGCCATCCAGAATGATCCTTATTGTCTTTGCCTAGGGCCCCAAACGCTTCCAACCGTTCTACTTTCCAATTCGAATCGGATGGTCCAACGGGCGTTGCCGATGCGACCTCTTGCTTTCCTTGCCACCCTACCTGTAATTGCATTTCATCGCAGTCAAATGTATCTATTGGTAGCCCCTGGACGATGTGCTCCATATGAACTCCTTTTTTTAACGTCGCTTCCGACTGGTGGAAACTGAAGCCAAATGAACCTCCGCATTTCAAGGTGGCATAGGCGGATCGATTTGCGATATCCGGAATATCTTTGCGTGGCCATAACCCTCCAGGATTCAGGCCAATATGCACACGATCAACGTAGGTCAGCTCCAGTCTATCGAGACCGTTGAACGGAGAATCGTTGCTGGCACCCGGTTGTTCTGCAATCAGTAAATCCTTGTCCAGATGAATCACGAGATCTCTTCCGTCGACAACGGAGTTGCCCATTTGGATTCTTATTTGTTGATTCGTCCAAATGACACGATTGTTGATACGAACATCCCGGGCGTTGATAAGCATTCCATTGTTTTTCGTAGAATCATCGGGGGGGGAATAGATTGAAATTTCACCAAGTAGCTGACCGCTTATGATAGGTGGCAATTCTCGAGTCCAATCGACAGCCGACTTGAATTCGATTTTTGCACCGTCGTTGTTCTTGATGAGCACGGCTCGATTCGACGTTCCGGTCTGGCGTTGAGGGAGCAAAATCGTAATCGGTTTGACGAGCCAATGTGTATCCGAGATTTGGTCGCGAGTTTGAAAGAGCAAGGTCGCGGTTTCTGTCTTAACTACTCGGGGTGGGGTTTTTTTGTCAATTTGCCAATCCCCTTCAACGAAAAACTCTTCCCACCAATCGTTGCGAAGAGGAATGGCTGGCCCGACCCATTGGCGCTCTTGCTTTTCTGACCTGGGTTCCAATAGGGGAACGACCATTGCGTGGTAAGCGGCAAACGCCACACAGAGAGGAATCAATATTCGAAGATAATCACGTAAGAAAATCATGTGAGTCGATTTGGAACGAAGTCCTCCCACCGACCTTTTGCTTTTAGCAATCGTTCGATCAATTCTCGAACTGCACCTTTCCCACCCGATGCGTTCATCGTCCAACGAGCTGCCTGTTTGACTTCCGATGCTCCGTCGGATACCGTCGCGCTGAGCCCCACCTCGTACATCACGGATAGATCGGGCAAATCATCTCCGATATAGCAGACTTCATTCATCTCAAAGCCCGCTTGCTGAATCATTTCCCGAGCCGCATGCAGTTTTTCAGCAAAACCCTGCCGCACCAATGTGATTCCCAATTCGGCGGCGCGAAGTTTGACGATTTGCGAATTGCGAGCTGTCAACAATCCAAATTGGAAGCCCGCCTTTCGCCAGATCTTGATTGCATGGCCGTCCCGGACATGAAAGGATTTACTTTCGACTCCCGCATTGTCGATCGTGATCAATCCATCGGTCAAAACACCGTCTACGTCGGATAGAATCAGTTTGATTGGTTTTGCAATTTCAGAATCGCGAGGTGCCATTTACCATACTCCCAATTAGACTTCAGGACCAAATAAACGCAGCGTCGTTGGCCCACAATGCCAATCGTGTGCTGCTCTATCTTCGTCGATTAGTTCCGAAGTTGCCTCGGTCGGATGCCTTTGTAAATCATTCGCCGCAGCGTGTTCGAGTCCGAGCACGTCTGTGATATCGATCATTCCTTGCGGTTTATCCTCTGCATCAACCACAGGCAATTCGCTGATCTTGTGCTGTACCATGATGTCGACTGCGTCGGTGAATTTCGCGCCAGATTGGATGGCGGAAAAGGATCGCGTCATCAATTCTGCAATCACTCTGTCTAAATCGCCGTCGCGGCGTTGTTCTAGCAATCGCGCCAAATCGCTATCCGTAAAGATCCCTTCCAGTTTTCCGTCTGCATTAACAAGCATGACCGCTCCGGTACGGCGACCTGGGCGAGAAACCTCAACCAACATCTTTCGAATGGTGGTCTGAGTTGAGGCCAACCGACATTCGAGAACGGGCCGCATGACATCGTCCACGATCGCCAATTTTCGTCCAAGTGAACCGCCTGGATGCAACTCTGCAAAGTCCTGGACGCGAAAATTCCTTGCTTCGCTTACGACCAGTGCCAATGCATCTCCGATCGCTAACATGGCAGTGGTACTCGTGCTGGGTGCTAGGTTGTGCTGGCAAGCTTCCCGGCACGAAGGCAATATCAGTGCGATATCGGCTGCCCGCGACAGTGGGCTATTGGCCCCGCTCGTAATGGCGATGAGACCAGCCGCTCGACGAACAATGAAGGGCAAAATTCGCACAATTTCTTCGGTTGCTCCGCTGTTGGAGAGCATCAAAACGACATCCGAGGGTCCAAGTCGGCCTAGGTCACCATGGACGGCTTCCGACGGATGGAGAAAATGGGCTGGCGTCCCGGTCGAAGCGAACGTAGCCGCCAATTTCTTGCCGATAAGCCCCGCTTTCCCAATCCCGCAAACAATAAGACTGCCGCGAATAGCCAATAGCTTATCCACAGCGACCAGAAAATCTTCGTCGAGAGTTTCTGCAAGGGAATGAATAGATTGGGCAGTTTGTTGGAGTATTTCT